>NZ_JBRRCU010000076.1:0-17604 GCF_056759195.1 Stenotrophomonas sp. STEN083
CTCCTGCCGGCTGCTGTGCCTTCCGCGGATGGGCCCGCTCGCCTGCCCCCCCCCCACTACTGGACACCTATCGCGCTTGTGGGAGCGGCGCGAGCCGCGAAGCTGGCAATGCGTGAAAGGCCGAAGAGCCACCCCCTCCCCAACCCTCCCCTTGCCTGCGGCAAAGGGAGGAAGCGGTAGTGCCGAGCCGTGCTCGGCAAAGGCTTCACCGGTAAGGCCCCTGCCGATCATGGCTCGGCGCTACCCGGCATCCCTGCTCTTATGGGAGTGGCGCACAAACAAAAAAACCCCGCCGAAGCGGGGTTCTCATCGTGATGGAAGCGGCGCATTGCTGCGCCGTTGCCATTACTTGTAGTCGCGCACGTCGTGGCCGGTGTAGACCTGGCGCGGACGGCCGATCTTCATTTCCGGATCAACCTGCTGCTCCAGCCAATGCGACACCCAACCAGCGGTGCGGCCCAGCGCGAACATGACCGTGAACATCTCGGTCGGGATGTTCAGCGCCTTGTAGATGATGCCGCTGTAGAAGTCGACGTTCGGGTAGAGCTTGCGGGCGACGAAGTACTCGTCCTGCAGCGCAGCCTGTTCCAGCTTGATGGCAACGTCCAGCAACGGATCCTGCACGCCGAGCTGGCCCAGCACCTGCTTGGTCATCTCGCCGATCACCTTGGCGCGCGGGTCGAAGTTCTTGTACACGCGGTGGCCAAAGCCCATCAGGCGGAAGCCCGAGGTCTTGTCCTTGGCCTTGACCACGGCGGACTCGACGTTGTCGGCCGAACCGATCTCTTCCAGCATCTTCAGCACGGCTTCGTTGGCGCCGCCATGTGCCGGGCCCCACAGTGCGGTGACGCCTGCGGCGACCGAAGCATACGGGTTGGCGCCGGTGGAACCGACCAGACGCACGGTCGAGGTCGAGGCGTTCTGCTCGTGATCGGCATGCAGGATGAACAGCAGGTCCAGTGCCTTGACCACGTCCTTGTTCAGATCGTACTTGCCATCAGCCGACTCGAAGGTCTGCTTCAGGAAGCGGCTGACGTAGTCCAGCGAGGTATCCGGCTTGTTGGCCGGCAGGCCAGCGCCGTGACGGTAGATCAGTGCCGACAAGGTCGGAACCTTGGCGATCAGACGTACTGCTGCCTGGCGGCGCTGTTCGGCGTCGTCCAGATCCAGCGAAGCGTGGTACTTGGCCGACAGCTGCGCGATCGAGGCAGCCAGGATCGCCATCGGATGCGCGTCCTTGGCGAAGCTGCCGATCAGGGTGTTGATGGAATCATCAACGCCGGCTTCAGCGGTCAGTTCGGCTTCGAAAGCCTTCAGCTGCTCGGCGCTCGGACGATCGCCATTGATCAGCAGGTAAGCCACTTCGACGAAGCTGGACTTGGCAGCCAGCTGTTCGATCGGATAGCCGCGATACAACAACACGCCCTTGTCGCCATCGATGTAGGTGATGGCCGACTTGCAGCTTGCAGTGGCGGTATAGCCCGAGTCGTAGGTGAAGAGACCGGTTTCCTTGGTCAGCTTCGAGATATCGACGCAGTTATTGCCCAGCACGGGTTTGACGACAGGCAGAACGACCGACGTATCGCCGGCGTTGAGCGTGACCTGATCAAGATCGGACACAGTGTGCGCTCCTCAAGTGGAAGGCGCCTGTCCTGACGAATGGGGTGCGGGCAGGCGCGTGAAGGAATTCCGCAGTTTTCCACGGCGGTTCCAACGATTATCGCACAGCAGCATTTGCAGATTGCGAAGACAAAAGTCTTATAGCCGGAGTTTCCACGCGACACAGCATCGCGCTGGCACAACGGCCAGATTCTGCAATGGTTCAGCTGTACGGCAAGCAAGACAAAACAACGGCCGCGCAGAGCGCGGCCGTTGTCTGTGCAGCAACAACAGTTCGATTAGCGCGCGTAGCGCTTCTGGAACTTGTCGATGCGGCCGCTGGTGTCGATAACCTTGTGCTTGCCCGTGTAGAACGGGTGCGAAGCCGAGGAAATTTCAACCTTGACGAGCGGATATTCTTCGCCGTCTTCCCACTTGACCGTATCCTTCGAGGACATGGTCGAACGGGTCAGGAACTTGAAATCAGAGGTCACGTCGTGGAAAACGACGTTGTGGTAATCAGGATGGATATCGGCCTTCATGGGGCTCACACCGTATTGTCTGGTGGTCAAGACCGCCATTATAGACACGACCTGCCACGCCAGGCAAGTCGTGTCTGCTGAACCACTTACGCGGACGGTTACTGGCCGAGCAGCGCGCCGCGCACCTGGGCCTCGAAGCGGGCCTGGTCATAGCCGATCAGCAACGCCGTATTGTCCGGCGCACCAGTCTGGCGGTTCCAATCCACGATGGTAGCGCCGCGGCTGCGGGTGCCGGTCAATTCGATCGACAGCGGCCGCTGTTTAACCACGGTGCCGCCTTCCGGCTGCAATGCCCACGCCATCGCCAGCGCATCGGCGGCGTACCAGCGCTCACCACGGCTGTCTTCCGACCACAACCGGGTCTGACGCGAGATCAACTCGTAGAAGCGCGCTTTGTCGGTGTCTGCTGCCAGCCACTGCTCGACATCGCGATGCATCAGGCCGTGGGCGATGGTGGCTTCCCAATCGGCGACTTCGATGAACGGGAACGAGGTGAACACGATGTGCGCCGCTTCCGGATCGAAGGCGATATTGAACTCGGCTGCCGGAGTGATGTTGCCATGACCAGTGATTGCACCGCCCATCACCACAAAACGCTTCACGCGCTGCGGCAGGCTGGGGTCAAGCTTCAAGGCGAGCGCGATATTGGTCAACGGACCCAACGCGACCAGCAGCAGCTCGCCTGCATATTGGTGCGATAGACGCAGGATCGCCAATGCGGCGTGCTCGGCTTCCACCTTGCGTGCAGTCAACGGCAGGTCGACATCGCCAAAACCGTCGCGGCCATGCACATGCGCGGCGTCTTCGGCCGGGTACACCAGCGGATCGGGAGTACCCGCGAACACCGGCACGTCTTCGCGGCCAGCCACTTCGCACAGCTTCAGCGCATTGCGCACGGTGTATTCAAGGCCGACATTGCCCGCTGCCACCGTCAACGCGACCACATCGTGGCGCTCATCGGCAAAGGCCATCAGCAGTGCCAGCGCGTCGTCCACGCCCGGATCAGTATCAATCAGCAACGGTATCTTCTTGCTCATCTTCTGCTTCACTTCTGGTTGGCCATGGAGTCTGTCACGGCCTCCATGACAGTGGAAGCACGCAATCAGGCCGATGCGTAGCGCACGGCGCCACCGATCCAGCGGTTGACGATGCGATCGGCCAGATCCGGCGCGTCGCTGAGCAGGCGTTCGGCAAGATCGTGCACCGTCGGCAGCAGGCCCGCATCACGCGCCAGATCGGCGACGCGGAAAGCAGCCAGACCGGTCTGACGGGTGCCCAGCAGTTCGCCCGGACCGCGCAGCTCCAGATCCTTCTCGGCGATCAGGAAACCATCGGAGGTGAGCCGCATGGTCTCCAGACGCTCACGTGCCATCGCCGACAACGGCGCCTGGTACATCAACACACAGCTCGACGCGGTAGCGCCACGGCCGACGCGGCCGCGCAGCTGATGCAGCTGAGCCAGACCCAGACGCTCGGCGTTCTCGATGATCATCAACGAGGCGTTTGGCACATCGACGCCAACCTCGATGACGGTGGTGGCGACCAGTAGATCGGTTTCGGCTTCTTTGAAGGCGCGCATCGCCGCCTGCTTTTCCGCAGCCTTCATTCGCCCATGGACCAGACCAATGCGCAATTCCGGCAGCTGCGCCGACAGCGCCTCGAAGGTGGTCTGTGCCGCCTGCGCATCCATGCGTGCATTGCCGGGGCCGGCATCTTCTTCACTTTCCTCGATCAACGTGCAGACCCAATACACCTGCCGCCCCTGCTGGCAGGCCAAACGGATACGTTCAACCAGTTCCGGACGACGCTCAGCGCTGAAAGCGACAGTCTGCACCGGCGTGCGCCCGGGCGGCAGTTCGTCGATGGCCGACACATCCAGATCCGAATACGCCGCCATCGCCAAGGTGCGCGGGATCGGGGTGGCGGTCATGACCAACTGATGCGGCACCACACCGGCGGTTGCGCCCTTGTCGCGCAGGGCCAGCCGCTGGTGCACGCCGAAGCGGTGCTGCTCATCGACGATGGCCAGTGCCAGATCGTTGAAGACCACACTGTCCTGCATCAGCGCATGGGTGCCTACCACTACCTGTGCATGGCCGCTGGCAACGTCCTCGAGCACCTTGGCGCGGGCCTTGCCGGTCACCTTGCCGGCCAGCCAGGCCACGCGCACATCCAGCGGTTCCAGCCAGTTGCGCAGATTTGTCAGGTGCTGCTCGGCCAACAGCTCGGTCGGCGCGGCCAGCGCAACTTGCTTGCCGCGCTCCACCGCCAGCATCGCCGCCAAGGCGGCAACCACGGTCTTGCCCGAACCGACGTCGCCCTGCACCAGCCGCAGCATCGGATGCGCACGCGCCAGATCTTTGCGGATCTCGTCGAAGACACGCTGCTGCGCACCGGTCAGTTTGAACGGCAAGGAGTCACGCAGTGCCTTGACCAGACCATCGCGGCCGCGCAGCGATGGCGCGCGATGCTGCTGCAGGGCGATGCGCTGACGGCGCAGACTGAGGTGGTGGGCCAGCAATTCTTCCATTGCCAAGCGCCGCTGCGCCGGATGCGTCCCCGCACCCAACGCGCCAACATCGGCATCGGCCGGCGGCCGGTGCATGGTCAGCATCGCTTCGCGCAATGAAGGCAGACCCATGCCGGCAAGCAGGGCCGGCGGCAGCAATTCCAACACCACCGCATCAGGCAGGCGATCCAGCGCCTGCCCGATCAACTTGCGCAGGCTGGCCGGGCCAATGCCCTCCACCGCCGGGTACACCGGGTCCAGCACCGCACCCAACGCGGCGTCTTCGCCGTCACCGAGCAGGTGATAGCTGGGATGCACGATCTCCAGCCCGTTCTGGCCCGCGCGCGGTGTGCCATAGGCGCGCAGACGACGGCCTACAGCGAACTGCGACACCTGCGCGGCACGAAAGTGGAAAAAGCGCAGCACCAGGGTGGCGCCGGAGTCGTCGCTGATCGCCACCCGCAGCACCGGCCGGTAACGGAAGCCACGTTCCACTGCCTCCACCCTGCCCTCCACCTGCGCGGCCATGCCGGCCTTCAATGCGCGGATCGGCAACAGCGTGGTGCGGTCCTCGTAACGCAGCGGCAGGTGCAGCCACAGGTCCTGCAAGCTGGTCAGGCCACGCGCTTCCAGCTTGGCTGCCACCCTTGGCCCGACCCCGGCCAGGCGGCTCAGTGGTTCGGTGGAAAGATCGAGGGTGGCGAGGTCACGGCGTGCAGACATTGCATAAGGATGCCGTCATGCGCTGCAAACAGAAACCCCGGCGTGGTTGGACGCCGGGGTTTCCTACTCCCCAAGTGTTGGTTTGCTGTGTCGATTGGCGCCTTCGTGCGGTAAATGTACGTGGCTAATAGGCCCTCACCCCCAACCCCTCTCCCGCAAGCGGGAGAGGGGAGCCTTTTGCGCAGGCAACATTTTTAGAACTTCACTGTCATCTCCAGCCCGTAGGTGCGAGGGTCGGTGATGGTTGCGCCGACTACGCCGAGGGGATCGCGTCCGTAGGTGTTCAGGCCGCGGACGTACTGCTTGTCGAACACGTTGTTGGCGTACACCGCCCAGTTCCAGTGCTTCAGCGGCGAGGTCCAGCCGATGCGCACGTCGGTGCGCTGCTGTGATTCGCCGATGTTGAGCACCTTGCTGATGCCGCAGTCACCCTGCAGGTCGGAACCCGCGTTGCAGCGCTGCGCGCCACGGTAGGCGTGGCGCAGCGAGAAGCGCAACTGACCGTTGCTGCCAAGATCGGCGACGTAGACCGCGCCAGCCGAGGCCGTGAAGCGCGGTTCGCCGGTTGGTGCACCGTCAAGATCCACGCCTTCCGGGGTCACGTAATTCTTGTACTTGGAATCTATCCACTCGGCCGCCGCATCCAGGGTCAGACCATCGGTGACCTTCCAGCGCATGTCGAAGTCCAAGCCAGTGGCCTGCAGGTCGCTGGTGTCGAATACATAGACCGGGATGTCGACCGGATTGTTCGGATCCGGATCGATCAGGCGGATCGCCTGGCGGTTGTCGTACTGGTAGTGGAAGACGGACACGTTGTAGGAGAAGCGGTCGAAGCTCTGCTTCAGGCCGATTTCCAGATTCCACACGTCCTCGTTCTCGAACGCAGGCCCGATCTGCAGCGCGTTGAAGCCACCGGCCTTGTAACCCTTGGCCAGCGAGCCGAACACCATGGTGTCGTCATTGAGGTGGTAATCGACGACAAAGCGCGGGCTCCAGTCACTCCAGCTCTTCTTGTCGCGCACCAGCTTGCCCTTGTTGACCATCGCCGGCGGGTCGATGAAGGCCATGTCGAAGGTCAGTAGCTCGCGGGTGATCGGAATGCCCATGCCAGCCAGCGCCTGGAAGAAGCCCAGCGCCTCCAGCGTGCCGAGCTTGGCTTCGAGGCCGGGCGCGTTGCGCGGCGTGTTGAGCCAGGTAAAGTCTTTTTCGTCGCGGGTGTACCGCAGGCCAAAGGTCAGGTTGAGGCGATCGGTGGCCTTCCAGATCACATCACCGAAGGCGGCGTACGAGGTGGTGTCCAGCGTGTTGCTGAAGCGCTCGTTCCATTTCTCGCCCACCAGCGAAATCGGAATGCCGTTCATCTGCGCCAGCATCGAGGTGAAGTTGAACAGGCTGCCATCGGGAATGCCCAGCTGATAGGCCACGCCCATGTTGCGGATGATGTTGTCCACCGCCTCGGTATTGGTGTTGACCTCGCTGGTCTGGCGCGCGTCCTCGTTGAAGTAGCTGGCGCCGGCCACCCAATCGAAGCGTTCATTGCTGCCGGAGAACTTGAACTCCTGGTAGAAGGTCTCGTTGTTCTCGGTGTTCTTCGAGTCCACATACAGGTCGAAGCGGTTGGTGCCGTCTTCCTCAGTGTGGTTGGTGGAGTCGTATTTGCGCCAGGAGCTGGTGGAGGTGAAATTGCCCCAGGACAGCGCGTGGTCGATGATCAGGCTGACGCCGTCGAAGGTGCGCCATTCCGCATTGTCGGCATCGCTGTAGGTCTTGATCTTGCGCGGGTCCAGATAGTCGTCCGGGTCCACCGGTACTGGCGGCCGCGCCGGATAGGCGGGCAACGGCACGATGCCGGTGGTGACGCGGCCGTTCTGGTCCAGGCTTTCGTGGTCCCAGGTGATGTAGGCGGTGGTGTTGTCGCCGAAGCGGCTCTGCCAGGCCGCGCGGGTGGCCCAGACGTTCTCGCCGCCCAGATCCTTGCCGCTGGCACCATCCTGGAACCAACCGTCACTGGTGTTGATCAGTGCATTGAAGCGAAATGCCGAGTTGTCACCGGTCGGGATGTTCCACATCGCATCGGCGTACTTCTTGCCATAGTTGCCTACGCGCACGGTGGCGCGCGCCTCGGTTTCGGCCTGCGGGCGCCGGGTCACCAGTGAGATCGCGCCGGCAGCGGTATTGCGGCCGAACAAGGTGCCCTGCGGCCCCTTGAGCACTTCGATACGTTCCACATCGACGAAGGGCAGCAGCACGCCGCCGCCACGTCCGCCGTAGACGCCGTCGACGAAAATGCCTACCGCCGGATCGGTACCGATGCCGAAGTCGTCGGTCTCCACGCCGCGCAACCGGAACGATGGCTGGGTCGGCTGAACCGCACTGATCACCAGTCCCGGCACCAGCGAGTCGATGTCGCCAAGATTCTCGGCGGCCACGTCGTTGAGCAGGTTCTGGTCGACTACCTGCAGTGCGATTGGTACGTCCTGTATTTCCTGCTGCCGGCTCTGCGCGGTGACGGTGATGCGGTCCAGCGTGGTGGCAGCATCCTCCGTCGCCGACTGCGCCATTGCCGGGGCACTCGCCCCCAACACCATCAGCCCGGCCATGGCCCGCTGCAACCCAACTACCAGATTCCGTTGCTTCACTCGCATCGCGTTCTCTCCCACGCAGTGAGGTGTATGCCGGCGTCAGACCGCCGGCGGGCCCGTGTTGCCGGGCTGGCCTTCACCAGCCGTGTCGCAGTTTGTTTCCAGTGCGTTGATCCATTCCCGGATCAAGGTCACGCCTTCGCCGTGCACCACCGCCCGCCCGACCTCGGGCATCATCACCGCTGGATCATCACTGTCCATGCGGTAGGCGATGATCGAGGCATCCGCATCACCCGGCTGGATGTCGTAGCGGCGGTTGCCAGTACCCTTGCCCGCTGCGATCGGCTGCTTGCACATGCCCAGCTTCAACTGATCCTGGGTTGGCGCATCCAGCCACAGGCCAGAGGTGATGGCTGGACCAGTGCGGCTATGGCAATGCCCGCAGTTCACATCCAGATAAGCGCGAGCTCGCGCATCAAGCGGCGCGGCGGGATCCGTGGCGTCAGCCGCGCGTGGCAGCTGCGCCGACGCTGGCAGGTCTTTCAGATAGCCCAGCTCGACCATATGCGCGAGCTGATTGTCGCGACCGCCGAGGTAGTCAAAATCGCGATTGAGGTTGCGTGCTTTGGGGCCGATAGGCAGCAGCTTGCGCGAACGGTTGTCGGTGATATGGCAACCGCCGCACTGGTTCTGGTCCGGAACCTGATAGGCAAACGCTTCGCGCGAGCCATCCGCGGCGACCAGTTCCAGATCAACACTGGCGCCGGTGCGCTGCAAGGTTGCGGCAGTCTGCTCCTGGTTCCAGACATAAGGCAGCGCAACCCAGCCTTCCTTGCGGTGGACCAGCAACCGGGTTTCTATCAGCCGTACCTTGGACAGGTCCAGGCTCTCTTCATGCAACGAGGACTGCGACGGTGGCGTGCGCGCCACCGACGTTCCATCAGCGGCACCGGTGGCCGGCAGCGGATAGTAGAAGGTCTTGCTGAGAATGGTGCCGACCGGGAAGTCGAAGGCATGCTCGGGCTGGTAGCCTGCGGCCTGCCCCTTCGGCATCCACACAGTGCGCAGCTTGTGCGCGTAATCGCTGAACAGCGGCGTGTTCAAGTCATACGGCACTACACCGTCATTGAGCAACAGCTTGCCATCGCGGATGCGCAGCACATGCCATTCATCCAGCGTCGCCGGCTGGCCCTGCTCGAAGAAATGCACGGCCGCGGGTTTGCCGCAGGCAGCCAGCATCAACAAAGCGCTGACCAACACAACCACCCGCACCATCAGATTGCGCATGCTCAAGCCTCAGCCACGCTTCAAATCGATGGCCGGCAAACGCGGCAGATCGCACTCGAACGGCTTGGCATCCTTGCTCGGGTTCTTGTAACCGCCAGGACCATCGGCGTTGACCACGCCACTGACGTTACGCAGGCAGATCTGCGGACCGCCTTTGACCCCGTCCACCATCCGTTCCTTGTTGTAGTAGCCATCCCACAGCACGTCGGGGAAGTTGCCGGTCAATCCATACATCGCTACCTTCAGTGCCTTCAGATCCAGCCCGTCGGGCGAATCACCGCCGCCGGACAAGGTGTTGTTGTGGATGTAGATGCGCTCCGGGTACGGGTCGAAATTGGGCGAGGCGCTACTGTCTTTGTAGCCGGTGGAATACACACTGGAGACGATGATGTTGGTGGTGGCGTTGTCGCGCACTTCGTTGTCGAACACCTCGATGTCATCGTTGGAGTTGATGACGATGCCCGAACCGGCCGGCACGCTGGCCACCGGCGTGCCCTTGGCACCGAAATTCTCGTGGTTGTTGGCGATGACCTTGTTGTTGAACACGCGGATATTGCCACCCTGCTGCGATAGGCCCGGCATGTTGAACACCAAGATGCCGCCGGTGTTGCCGGTGGCGACGTTGTCGTACACATCGGCGTTGCGGGTGTTCTCGACTTCGATGCCAGCCACGTTCTGCTCGGCACGGCTGTTGCGCACGATCACCCCATCGGACTGGCCGACGTAGATGCCGGCATCGGAGGCACCGATGGAAATGGTGTTCTCGATCAGCACGTTCTTGGTCAACACCGGGTAGATGCCATAGGCGCCGTTCTTGGTGCTGGGGCCGCCGGTCCACTGCACCTTTACCCCACGGATGGTGATGTTCTCCGACTCGCTGATCTTCAGCCCGTCGCCCTTGGAGTCCTCGATGGTGAGGTTCTCGATGGTGAAGTTGTCGCCATTGACCAGCAGCCCTTCGGCACCGGCCTTCTGCCCCTTGAAGCTGAGCACGGTCTGGTCCATGCCGGCACCACGGATGGTCACCCCGTCGGCACGCAGGCTCAGGCTGCGCTCGAACTGGTGGCGGCCGGCCGGGATATCGATCACATCGCCGGGCTTGGCGTCGAGCAGGCGTTCCTGCAGCGTGGCCGCAAATGCCCCGTCCGCCGCAGCCACGCTTGGTGCCTGCTCGGCCTGCTTCTGGCAGCCGACGACCATGACGGCCAAGGTGGCGGAAACCGCCCAGGTGATGCTGCGCTGCATGACGTGCTCCCATACGGTGGCAGATGTTCGGCGCAGTCTGGCCTTCAGGCAGTGTTCACGCGAAGGGCAAGAACGGCATACTTGGGGGGGCAAAGCGGACAAGCTGGAGGGGCTTGAATGCATCGCAGGAATCCAGGCAGTGACCGTTTGGCCATCGCCAACGTGCCAACCAACATGCTCAGCGGCTTGCTGCTGCTGGGCAGCGAACTGGGCGTGGACACTGAAAACTGGCTGACCGGCCTACACCTGAGCAGCGAGCAGCTCAACGATCCGCGCACGCGTATTTCCTATCGGCAGGCATACGAGGTGATCCGGCGTGCCCTGCCTACGCTGCCCATCGATGCCGCCGGGCTGGCCATGGGCGGTGCCCAGAACGGCGGCAACTTCGGCCTGCTCGGGCTTGCGATGAAGACCGCGCGCACCTTTGGCGACGCGGTCAAGATCGGCCTGGATTACCAGCGCAACCTGGGCCCGCTGATGGATCTGGTGCTGGACGACAGCAAGCCGGAGACCCTGTCCATCATCGCCACCGCACCCGAGCAGGCGCATGACCTGCTGCCCTTCCTGTGCGAGGAAATGTTTTCCAGCATCTTGATGCTGGGCCGCGAGCTGGCCGGCGATGCTTTCAGTCCGGTGCGACTGGAACTGAGTTACCCGGCCCCGGCCAAACTGGATGCGTACCGCGCGGTATTTCGCTGCGAACCCAGCTTCGATCAGCCACGCAACGCCATCGTGGTCGAGCGGCACTGGATGCAACTGCCGTTTGCCAGCTACAACCCGGTGACCTCGCAACAAGCCTTGTCGCTATGCCGCGCGCAATTGGCCACGCAGGCGATGCGCGGTGAGACCACAGCGGTGCTGGAACGCCTGCTGCGCACACGGCTGCGCGACAACCCGCAGATGAGCGATGTGGCGCAAGCACTGCACTCCAGCGAGCGCACGCTGCGCCGGCAGCTTGCCGATGAGGAGACCAGTTTCAGTGAGGTGCATGATCGCCTGCGCGCCGAGCTGGCACTGGAGCTGTTGCAGAACCCGGAGCTGAGCATTGCTGCGGTAGGCAACCAACTCGGCTTCAACGATGCGCGCGAGTTCCGCCGCGCGTTCAAACGCTGGACCGGCCACACCCCCAGCGAAACCCGCCAGCATCCGGGCTGAAACGCAGATGCCCGGCGTTGGCCGGGCATCTGCAGTCACACATAGACGCTGCGACCGATCAGTCGATGATCATGATCGCGTCGACTTCGAACGCGGCGCCCTTCGGCAGGCCCGACACTTCGATGGTCGAACGGGCCGGGAACGGAGCCTGGAAGTACTCCTGCATGACCGCATTGACCTTGGCGAACTCGCCCAGGTCGGTCAGGTACAGGCCAAGGCGCACCATCTTGTCCAGCGAACCACCGGCTTCCTCGGCCACTGCCTTGAGGTTGTCGAAGGCACGACGGGCCTGCGCGGTGACGTCGCCAGCGACGATTTCGCCGGTCGCCGGGTCCAGCGGAATCTGCCCGGAGAAATACACGGTGTTGCCGGCGCGCACGGCCTGCGAGTACGGGCCGATGGCGGCCGGGGCGTTGGCGGTGTTGATGATCTGGCGGGACATGGACAGCTCCAGTCTGGAAAAGGTGGGCCATTGTAACGTCGCCACCTTGGCGGCTGCCTGACCGGGCTGGGCGGGCGTTGATCAAAATTTCACCAGCACCCCAAAAGCCATGCAGCACAAGGCCTGCAAAGGCTTATCCACAACTTGTGGGCATCACAGGGCACAGCCTGTGTGGATAGCGTGCCCGGCAAACCAAACGCAGCTTTGTAGGAGCGGCGTAAGCCGCGAAGCAGATGGCCCAGCAGATTGCAGGCAAGCCTGTGATTCCAGCGACGCCAGCTTCGCGGCTGACGCCGCTCCTACGGCGCTCTGTCGGTAGAGCCCTTGCCGAGCATGGCTCGGCACTACATTCGCGTCATCCACAGCCCGTGGACAAAATATCACCATGTTTTGCAGAGGTCCGCAGTGCAAGGGCTGCGCGGCCTTATCCACAGCTTGTGTATGCAGCAGGACACAGTCTGTGTGGATAGCGTTCCATGCTGCACTTGCAGGAGCGGCGTCAGCCGCGAAGCAGATGATCCGACAGATTGCAGGCGACTCCACGATTCGGGCGATGTCAGCTTCGCGGCTGACGCCGCTCCCACAAGTGGCCTGCTTTGCCGATAAAGCCCCTGCCGAGCATGGCTCGGCACTACGCGACGGCTTCGGCCTGTGCGGTCGGGTTGGGCGTTGGCTCGCCGATCCGGCGCAGGGTATTGCGGTCGGTATGCGCGAAGGGTTCGCTGCGATCCGGAATGACCAGCATCGTTTCCTGCTCGTACGACCACGTGCCGTCGTCATTGATGGTGACTTCGATCTCGTAGCTATCGGTGCGGAATGCATGTTCCAGAAAAGGGTTCGAGCTGATGCCATTGGTCATCGAGCAACGCTCCGCACGCAGGCGGAAGCGCTTCGCATCCGGTGCCGCCTTGCCCACTGCCATCGCGGTCTGGCCGCGCGGGATTGTCAACGTCTGGACCACCGTGCCGGTCGCCGGCTCCCACAGCCAGTAGCCGACCTGATCGTGGAACGTTTCCACCTCGCCCGGCTTGTGGATGCGCGTGTGGTAACGCAGCCCATAGAACAATTGCGGGCCATTGGGTTGCGCGTCGATCGGCTGCAGTTCGACATGTTCGATATAGGCCTGCCGCTCGGGTCCATCAGCCTTGGGATTTACGTCCATGCCGCGCTCGCCAATCCAGATGCCGGCCATCGGCGCCAGCGGCCCGAGGTTGTCCAGCGTATTGGTATCGGCGGTGGGTTCGGTATAGATGTCTTCCGGGAACGTCGTCATGGGGTACAGCCTTGTGGTTATCCGCACAATGGTACGCAGAACACGCTAGGAGCTCACCTCCAGCTGTCCACAAGTGATGGACAAAATATCACCATGTTTTGCAGAGGTCCGCAGCACAAGGGCTGCGAAGCCTTATCCACAACTTGTGTAGATGGCAGGACACAAGCTGTGTGGATAGGTAGAGCCGGGCCATGCTCGGCTGTGGTCTTGTCGTTAGACCCGCTACTGCTTTTGTGGGAGCGGCGTAAGCCGCGAAGCTGATGAATCCAGCAGCTCGCGCGCAGACCCGTTGTTCCAGGGACGCCAACTTCGCGGCTTACGCCGCTGCCACAAACCGGCACCGGCAAGACCCTGGCCGAGCATGGCTCGGCACTCCACCGGGTTGCCCACAGCTGGTGGACAAAATATCACCATGCTTTGCAGAGGCACGCAGCACAAGGGCTGCGAAGCCTTATCCACAGCTTGTGTATGCAACAGGACACAGTCTGTGTGGATAGCGGAATAAAGGCAGAGCCGAGTCATGCTCGGCTGGAACGTTACCGGTAAACCTGACGTGATTTTGTAGGAGCGGCGTCAGCCGCGAAGCAGATGACCCAACAGATCGCAGCCACGCCAGTTTCGCGGCTTACGCCGCCCCCACAACCCTCGCGATAAGGCCCTTGCCGAGCATGGCTCGGCACTACATCAGGGCGCCGTTTGCCGAGCGTGGCCCGGAATTATTGGCGGCGAACAGACTGCACTACCTGCAGGCGGCGCAGGCGGCGCATTACCTCGGCCAGGTGGTTGCGGTCGCGGACCTGGATGTTGAAGCACAGCACCGCGGCGTTGAAATCGCGGTCCAGGTAATCCACCCGCTCGATGTTGGAATGGCTGTGGGCGATGGCGGCTGCCAGCTGCGCCAGCACGCCGGTGCCGTTCTCCACCTCGACCACCAGTGCGGTGTCGTAGTCGCCGACCACGCTGGTATCCCAGCCAATCGGTACCCAGCGATCCGGCGTCTTGCGCAGTTCGGCCAGGTTCGGGCAATCCAGTCGATGCACGACGATGCCCTTGCCGGCGGTGTGGTAACCCATGATGTCGTCGCCTGGAATCGGCTGACAACAGTTGGCAAAACTGACGACGCCGCGTTCGGTACCGTTGATCAGGATCTTCTCCTGGGCACGGTGGGTGACGCCGCTGGCACGCAGCTCGGCATACGACATAAGCGCCTGCGCGGCCTGCGTGGGCATCCAGTTGCCCAGCGCCACGTCGGCCAGGAAGGCCTCCAGCCGCGGGTAACGGTGTTCGTTGAGGAAGGCGTCAAGCCGCCCCTTCGGCAGCCGTTCGATCGAGCTGTCCATCGCTTCCAACGCGCGGTCGAGCATGCTGTGGCCGAGCTGCACGGCGTCCTCGTGCTCCAGTTGCTTGAGCTGGTGACGGATGGCGGTACGCGCCTTGCTGCTGACCACGAACTCCAGCCACTGCGGCTTGGGCGAGGCAGAGCGCGCGGTGATGATTTCGACCGTCTGGCCGCTGACCAGGCGCGTGCGCAGCGGCACCAGCTTCTTGTCCACGCGCGAGGCCACCGCGCGGTTGCCCACGTCGGTATGCACGGCATAGGCGAAGTCCAGCGCAGTCGAGTTGCGCGGCAGCGCCAGGATCTTGCCCTTGGGCGTGAACAGGTAGACCTCGTCCGGGAACAGATCGACCTTGACGTTGTCCAGGAACTCCAGCGAGGAACCGGCGGTGCGCTGCGAATCGATCAGTTCCACGATCCAGGCATGCGCCCTGCTCTGCGCGCTGTTGGGGCCGTCGCCACCGAACTTGTAGGTCCAATGCGCGGCCACACCGCGCTCGGCAATCAGGTCCATTTCCTCGGTGCGGATCTGCACTTCGATCGGCGAACCGTACGGCCCGAACAGCACCGTGTGCAGCGACTGGTAACCGTTGGCCTTGGGAATGGCGATGAAATCGCGGAAGCGCCCGTCCAGCGGTTTGAACGCGGCATGCACGCCGCCCAGTGCGTGGTAACAGTTGGGCACGTTGCGCATCACCAGGCGGAAGCCGAACACATCCATCACCTGGTCGAAGCTTTTGTTCTCCTCGCGCATCTTGGTGTAGATGCTCCAGGGCGTTTTGATGCGGCTGATCAAGCGGTGTTCCAGCCCTTCGCGCGCCAGGCGCTGCGACAGCTGTACTTCCACCTGCGCCATCGACTCGCGGCGCACCACCGGCTGGCTGCGGATGTGTTTTTCGATGATGGCGTGGCGCCACGGATACAGCGCGCGGAAACCGAGGTTCTGCAGCTCGGACTTGATCAGGTTCATGCCCAGGCGCTGGGCGATGGGCGCGTAGATATCCAGTGTTTCGGTGGCGATGCGGCGCCGCGCTTCGGCACTCTGCGCACCCAGGGTACGCATGTTGTGCAGGCGGTCGGCCAGCTTGATCATGATCACGCGCAGGTCGCGCGACATCGCCAGCAGCATCTTGCGGAAGCTCTCCGCCGCCGCTTCCTGTCGATCGCGGAACTTCAGCTTGTCCAGCTTGGTGACGCCCTCGACCAGATCGGCCACGGCCTGGCCGAACTCGGCGGCCAGTTCTTCGCCGGTCAGCGGGGTGTCTTCGATGGTGTCGTGCAGGATCGCCGCGATCAGGGTTTCAACGTCCAGGCCGAGCTCGGCCAGGATGCGCGCCACTGCCACCGGATGGGTGATGTAAGGCTCGCCGGATTTGCGGGTCTGACCAGCGTGCGCGGCGGCCCCGACTTCCCAGGCACGACGCAACAGCGGCAGCTGCTCGGTTGGGAGATAGCTGGCTGCGCGTTCGAGTTGCAGTACGTAATCAGGTACCACCCCGCCCGCGGGCGTGGCTACCTGGGCGGAAGGGCCTGGGTTCATGCCAGAAGACTATGCCAGCGGACGTTCTACGGCAACGCCCTACAACGCAAACAGCCCGCTTTTGGCGGGCTGTTTGCAGACAACATCAATCGATGCCAGAGCGGCGATCAATCGTCGTTCTTGGACATGTCTTCGTCGGCGACCACTTCAGCGGCTGCCCATTCCAGTGCTTCACGCTCAATGCGTTCGCGCTCGGACTTCTCGACTTCCTCGATCAGCTCGTTGTCGATGCGACGGGCAGCGATTTCGCGCAGCGCCAACACGGTCGGCTTGTCCTCGCTCTCGCTGTTGTCGATCGTCGCCTGGACACCATTGGCCAGCTGACGGGCGCGCTTGGACGCCATCATGACCAGCTCAAAACGGTTGTTAACGACTTCCAGGCAATCTTCTACGGTAATGCGGGCCATGCGGGCTCCCGGCGACCTGCAACGGCCGCTCGATCGAATGAGGGAAAGGGGATGGATTGTAGGGGCAGACCGGTCCTGGAATCAAGTCAAGGCCTGAACAGCCCCTTGTGGATCAATCACTTGCTCAGTTTTCCGGGGCCAGCAGCGAGGCAATCAGCCCGGCGTGGCGTCGCTGCTGGGGTTCGCAGCGCAGCCGGCTGGCAGCGAAGATCGAGCACATTTCACCAACGGCGGTGTCGAAATCCTCGTTGATGATGACGTAGTCGAACTCGTCGTAATGCAGCATTTCCTCGCGTGCGGCGGCCAGGCGCTGGGCCATCACCGCCTCACTGTCCTGGCCGCGCTTGCGCATGCGCTCGTCCAGCGCCTGTCGCGACGGCGGCAGAATGAACACACTGACCGCACCCGGCACCTTCTCACGTACCTGACGTGCGCCCTGCCAGTCGATTTCCAGCAGCACGTCCTTGCCGGCCGCCAACTGCGGCTCCACCGACTGCCGGGCTGTACCCTTCCAGTCGCCATGCACCAGCGCGTGCTCGAAGAAATCGCCGGCGGCAATCATCTGCTCGAACTCGGCGGCGGGGACAAAGTGGTAGTGCTTGCCGTTCACTTCGCCCGGGCGCATGGCCCGCGAGGTGAAGGAAATCGACAGCGAAATGTGCGGGTCACGCGCCAAAGTGGCGTTGACGATGCTGCTTTTGCCGGCCCCGGATGGGGCAGCGACGATATAGAGGGTGCCACGCATGCGGTGGGCCAACGTCGGAATGGCCCGGCATTGTACCGGCGTGAGCGGGTCTGTGCAGGAACGGGGGAGTGAAGGCCGTCAAGAGTCCTGTGGGAGCAGCGTCACCTGTAGTGGGGGGGGGGGGGGGGGGGGGGGGGGGCCAGCGGGCGGCGCGCGCAGAGCGCCCCGAGCGACGGAGGGAAGCCACAACCGCCCCGCGACACCCAGCGCGGGCGGGGG
>NZ_JBRRCU010000077.1:0-17298 GCF_056759195.1 Stenotrophomonas sp. STEN083
GCCGGGCTTAACCCGCGAAGCCGATAGTCGATCTGATTGCAGCCACTGCAGGCGTTGCATTACCGCCAGCTTCGCGGCTTACGCCGCTCCTACAAGATGACGGTGGGCCGATGCTTTGCTGGGAAGGCCCTTGCCGAGCATGGCTCGGCACTACCCGCTGGGGCTCAGCCGCGGCCCAGCACCAGCTCGATCACGAAGCGGCTGCCGAAGAACGCCAGCAACAGCAGCGCCATTGCAGTGAGGGTCCAATGCACGGCCTTGCTGCCACGCCAGCCGTAACGGCGGCGGCCGATCAGCAAGGTGCCGAACACGATCCACGACAGCACGCTGAGCACGGTCTTGTGCACCAGCTTCTGCGCCAGCAGGTTGTCGACGAACAGCACGCCGGTCAGCAGGGTCAGGGTCAGCAGGCAGAAGCCGACCGTGATCGTGCGGAACAGCAAGGTCTCCAGGTCGGCCAGCGGCGGCAGGGCGCGCAGCCACGGGCGGAAGTCACGGCGGCGCAGGGCCCGCTCCTGCAGCCACAGCATGATTGCCAGCAGCGCGGCCACGCTCAGCGTGGCGTAGGCCAGCAGCGCAAGCCAGGCGTGGGTGGCCAGGCGCCAGCCCAGCAGTTTGCTCGGTTCATGGCCGTAGCCGTGGTAGGCCACCAGCAGGATCGCCGCCATCGGGAACACCACCACGCCCAATGCCGACATACGCCCGCGCGCGCCAACCACGGCGGTCAGTGCCGCCATGCCCAGACCTACCAGTGACAGTGCCGCGAAGAAGTGCATGTCCGGGCCGCCTGCGGTTTTCATCGCCACCATCAGGTGGTAACCGGCGTGCAGCAGCACGGCGGCGATGGTCGGCAACAGCCAGCTGCGTGGGGGCGGACTGCGCTCGCCGGCCAGCCCGCGTACCAGCAGGGCGGTGGACACCAGATAGAGCGCGGCGGCGATGAGAACGATTGTCATCGATGCAGTTTCGCATACAGGCCCGCCTCTGGCGATCTGAACCGGCGGTGGCGGCGGCTGGCCGTTATACTAACTGCCTCTGTTTCCACGATTTCCGCAGGTTCCGTCGCATGTTCGAGTCACTGACCCAGCGCCTTTCCGGCACCATCGAGCGCCTGCGTGGGCGCGGCCGCCTGACTGAAGAAAACATCCGCGAGGCCACCCGTGAGGTGCGCATCGCCCTGCTCGAGGCCGATGTGGCCCTGCCGGTGGTGCAGGCCCTGATCGAGAAGATCAAGGTCCGCGCGGTTGGCCAGGAGGTGCTCAAGTCGCTGACCCCTGGCCAGGCGCTGATCAAAGTGGTGCGCGATGAGCTGACCGCCGTCATGGGCGCGCAGGCCACCGACCTGAACCTCAATGTGCCCGCGCCGGCCATCATCCTGATGGCGGGCCTGCAGGGTGCCGGCAAGACCACCACGGTCGGCAAGCTGGCCAAGCACCTGAAGGAAAAGCGCAAGAAGAAGGTGATGGTGGTTTCCGCCGACGTTTACCGTCCGGCCGCCATCGAGCAGTTGAAGACGCTGGCCGAACAGGTCGACGTGCTGTTCTTCCCGTCCGCAGCAGACCAGAAGCCGGTCGACATCGTGCGCGCCGCCATCGATGACGCGCGCAAGTCGTTTGTCGACGTGCTGCTGGTCGATACCGCAGGCCGCCTTGCCATCGACGAAGCGATGATGGCCGAGATCAAGGCCCTGCACGCGGCGGTCAACCCGGCTGAAACCCTGTTCGTGGTCGATGCCATGACCGGTCAGGATGCCGCCAACACCGCCAAGGCCTTCGGTGAGGCGCTGCCGCTGACCGGCGTGGTGCTGACCAAGACCGACGGTGACGCCCGTGGCGGTGCCGCGCTGAGCGTGCGCTACATCACCGGCAAGCCGATCAAGTTCACCGGTACCGGTGAGAAGGTCGACGGCCTGGATGTGTTCCATCCGGAACGTGTGGCCAGCCGCATCCTCGACATGGGCGACGTACTGTCGCTGGTCGAGCAGGTCGAGCAGCAGGTCGACAAGGACAAGGCGCAGAAGCTGGCCGAGAAGGTCGCCAAGGGCAAGAAGTTCGACCTGAACGACATGCGCGACCAGCTGGAACAGATGCAGAACATGGGCGGCATCGGCGGCTTGATGGACAAGCTGCCGGGCCTGGGCCAGATCCCCGAGCACCTCAAGGCGCAGGTCAGCCAGAGCAAGGAAGTGCCGCGCATGATCGCCATCATCGGCTCCATGACCAAGAAGGAGCGCCGCAACCCGGGCCTGCTCAATGGTTCGCGTCGTGCCCGTATCGCACGCGGCTCCGGCACCCAACCGGCCGACGTCAACAAGCTGATGAAGCAGTACATGCAGATGGAAAAGATGATGGGCAAGCTCGCCGGTGGCGGCATGAAGGGCATGATGCGCAACATGAAGGGCATGCTCGGCGCCATGGGTGGCAAGGGCGGCCTGCCGTTCCGTTGATTGCAACTTGGTCCAACCGATTCAAAAAGGAGTGGTGCATGAAGAACAGGATGTATCTGGTACTGGCAGTGCTGGCGCTGAGCGCCTGTGGTGAAGACCGCTCGATATCGCAGAAAGCCGGCAGTGCGATCAGCGGCACCGCTACCGATTTCGTCGCTGGCCTGGGCGAAGGCGTGGACAAGCGCATGTCGCTCAAGCTCGATGTGGCCCCGGAAGTGGTCAGCAATGGCATGACCGTGACCTTGGGCAAGAGCCGCGGCATGGGTTCCAAGGACGCATCCGTGTATGTAGTGGCAACCAAGCCGTACAAGGGTGCATTCCTGGCGCGTGCATTGGACGAGTCGGGCGCCGAAATTGGCCGCTCGCGGGTGGAAGTGGATTTCCCCGCCGATGATGCGCAGTATGTGAACTTCACCTTCAACGAAGAGATGGACAGCCAGCTGGTGCGTTCCTACGCCCTCTCGCTACGCTGAGCGGCATAGGCACCGGCGGCAACATCACCGCCATGCAAAACGCCGTCATTTCAGCCCGGACCGAAGCGTTCTGCCAACGCTTCGGTCTTGAACTTCCTATCCTGCTGGCGCCGATGGCCGGCGCCTGTCCGGTGCCGCTGTCTGCCGCGGTAGCCAATGCTGGCAGCATGGGCGCGATGGGTGCCGTGCTGTCCACGCCGGAACAGATCACACAATGGATGCACGCGTTCGGCCAGCAGTCGCAGGGGCCGGCGCAGGTCAATCTATGGGTGCCGGATCCTGCTCCGCAGCGCGACCCTGCCGCCGAGACGGCTACACGCGAGTTTCTGGCGCGGTGGGGCCCGCAGGTTGCAGCAGAAGCTGGCGATGCGGGTCCTGCCGATTTTGATGCCCAGTTCGATGCGCTGATTGCTGCCCGGCCAGCGGTGGCTTCAACCATCATGGGCGTGTTTTCTGCCGCACAGGTGGCGCGACTGCAGGCCGCCGGTATTGCCTGGTTCGCATGTGCGACGACCTTGAGTGAAGCACTGCAGGCCCAGGCCGCCGGTGCCGATGCAGTCGTCGCACAGGGGATGGAGGCAGGTGGCCATCGCGGCGCGTTTGATGCGGCACAGGCCGAACGACAGATGGTCGGTTTGTTCGCTTTGCTGCCGCGTCTGGTCGATCACCTGAGTGTGCCGGTGATTGCTGCTGGCGGCATTGCCGATGGTCGCGGCATTGCCGCCGCCCTGATGCTCGGTGCAAGCGCGGTGCAGGTGGGAACCGCATTCCTGGCGGCCGATGAATCCGATATTCCCGCAGCGTGGAAGCAGGCGCTGGCCGTTGCCGAGCCTGAAGCCACGCGCGCGACGCGAGCTTTCAGTGGACGGCTCGGGCGTGCCTTGGATACAGCTTATGTGCGAGCGGCCGAAGCGCATGGTGTGCCAGCGCCACAGCCCTATCCGGTGCAACGTGGACTGACCGCTGCCATGCGCAAGCAGGCCAATGCCGCAAATCAGCTCGATGCGATGCAGGCATGGGCAGGGCAATCGGCTTGGATGGTCAAGCCTGCACCAGCGGCACAGATCCTGCGCGCGATGTGGTCGCAGGCGCAGACGCGGCCATGACGGTGCTGTTCTGCAATGGGCAACTGGCTGATGCCGGGGCGCTGAGTGCGGCGCTGGTCAACTACGGGCACTTCACTTCATTTCAGGTGCGCTCTGGTGCGGTGCAGGGCTGGTCGCTGCACCTTGAGCGTTTGCAGCAGGGCACACGCGAGTTGTTCGAAGTTGAACTGGATTGCGCGCAGGTGCTGGGTTGGCTGCAGCAGGCATTGCGGCAGCTGGATACGCCAGACGCATCGGTGCGGATCACGGTATTCTCGCGGCAGTTTGATTTCCGCCAGCCGCTACGTGCAGTGCCGGTGGATGTATTGATTGGCATTGGTGCGCCGGCGCAGATTCCGGCACTTGCGCGTTCAGTACTGCCACTGCGCTATCAGCGCGAGTTGGCGCATATCAAACATGTAGGTACGTTCCCGCTGTTCCAGCTGCGGCGACAGGCATTGCAGCGGGGGTTCGATGATGCGGTGTTTGTCGATACGCAGGGTCGCATCAGCGAAGGCACGACCTGGAACCTGGCGTTCTGGGATGGCGCGCAGGTGTGCTGGCCACAGGCGTCAGCGCTGCGTGGCAGCACCGAGCGTCTGCTGATGGATGGTTTGACCGCGCTCGGTCAGGCGCAGGCCCAGAACGAAGTGCACTTGCCGGCGCTGGCCCGCTTCAATGGTGCGGTGGCATTCAATGCCTCCGGCATCTGGCCGTTGGCGGCAATCGGCGAGCAGCGACTGGAGCAGTCCGATGTGTTGCTGGTTCGCCTGCAAGCCGCATTGGCGCGGATGCCCTGGTTACCGCTCTGAAGCATTGCATGTGCTGGGCTACTTGGCCGGCGTATGTCGATGTGCACCGACCGTGCATTGCGCGTACTCCTGTTGGTTCAGTGCGTGGTCCTTGTTGCTGTCGCAGTGGTGCAGTCGCGCAGCAACGCCCGGCGGATAGACATCGATTTCGGACAGGGTGACGATGCCGTCCTTGTCTTTGTCCAGCTCTGTATAGCTTGGCAAGGTAGTGCCAGCTGGTGCTGCGGCCAGTGCCAATGAATAGCCACCGCTGAGTAAAACTGCTGTCAGTATCATTTGAGCTGATCGGGACACGCGCATCACGTTCTCCTCCAGTCCGGACCACCCGGCTGTCTGCCGGCATAGCAGGCGCCGCCGCGTCTTCGCGATTGGTGAAAAATGGCGGGCGATGGTGTCTGTCGCGATGCTCGACTTAGCTGCCGCTGGCTGGATAGGGAAGGGCGTGCTGATTTCAGTCACACGAACGGCGTGCTATTGATCTGCCTTGTACCGTCACCGGCGTTGGGAGGAACAGCATGGTATTTGAACTGGGCTGGCCGCAGGCTCCCATGCAATGGGTGGTGAGCGTGCTGGTTTTCATCGCGCACCTGCTGGTTGCGGCGCGGGCGCTGACCCGGCCCAATCGTGCCCCGGCGTCGCGCGCGGCGTGGGTGGCGGTGATCATGCTGGCGCCACTGCTTGGCATGTTCGCCTATCTGCTATTGGGCGAAACCAGTATTGGACGTGCGCGTGCGAGACGCCTGCGGCAGACCGTTCGAATGCTGCAGGCGGCGGGCGAATCGCACGGCACGACTGCTGCGGAAATCGGCGGCAAGGCTGCATCCTTGTTCGCGCTGGCGCAGTCGATCAATGGCTTTGCGCCACAGCCGGGCAACCGGATCGCGCTGCTGGGCGCGGCGCAGTCGCTTGCGAACGCCCCGGTGCAGGATTGCCGTTCGGCCATTGATCAGTTGGTGCAGGACATCAGCCTGGCACAGCAGAGCGTGCATATCGCCTTCTACATCTGGCTGGACGATGGTGCCGGTGGCCGCGTTGCCGACGCAGTAGCTGCGGCTGCAAGAAGTGGTGTGGCCTGCAGGGTGATGGTGGATGCGCTGGGCTCGCGGGCGTTCACCGGCAGCCCGCGCTGGGCTCAGTTGCAGCAGGCCGGGGTCAAGCTGGTGCGCACCCTGGATGATCTGACCCGCCTGCAGCACGTTGCTTTCAGTCGAATGGACCTGCGTGATCACCGCAAGATCGTGGTCATCGACAACCGCATCGCTTATTGCGGCAGTCAGAACTGTGCCGATCCGGAGTTCCGGGTCAAGCCCAGCTATGCACCGTGGATCGACCTGCTGTTGCGCTGCGAAGGCCCGGTGGTGGCGCAGATCCAGCGGTTGTTCCTCAGTGGTTGGATTCCGGAAACCGGTGAGCAGGGGCTGGATGCTTACGCAGTGGCAACGCCACAGCCGCAGTTCGACGACGGCTGCCTGGCAATGGCATTTGAAACTGGCCCGGTCACCCGCCACAACGCGATGACCGATATGTTCGTGGCCTGCATCTATGCAGCGCGGCATGAGTTGATTATCAGCACGCCGTACTTCGTGCCGGACGAAGCACTGCTGCGCGCGATCTGCGCGGCACCACGGCGTGGGGTGCGCACGCGGCTGATCTTCCCCAAGCGCAATGACTCCTGGCTGGTAGGGCAGAGCAGTCGCAGCACCTATGCTGATCTGCTGCAGTGTGGTGTGGAGGTATACGAGTATCCGCTGGGCCTGCTGCACGCCAAGTCGCTGAGCGTGGACGGCGAGATCGCCTTGATCGGCTCGGCCAATATGGATCGGCGCAGTCTTGAATTGAACTTCGAGAACAATCTGCTGATTGCTGACAGCGTGGTCACCGCCAGCATCGTGCAGCGCCAGCAAGGCTATCTGTCGGTTTCCGAGCCGGTGTTGTTGACGCAGGTGATGGCGTGGCCCTTGGCCACGCGTTTGGTGCGCAATGCGGTCGCGATGATGTCGCCGGTGTTGTGACGCTCAGGCGGTCGGTGCGCTATCGCCGCGCAGCAGGCCCATGAACTCGCCGAACAGGCGCCGGTCGATCAAACGCCCGCGGTCGTTGGCCAGTATTTCGATGGCGCGTTGCATCGGCATCGGGCCGCGGTACGGGCGCTGCGAGGTCATCGCATCGAAGCCATCGACGATGGTGAGGATGCGCGACTCAAGTGGAATGTCTTCGCCCTGCAGGCCGTGCGGATAGCCGCTGCCGTCCCAGGCTTCATGGTGATGGCGGATCAGCGTGGCAACGGCCTTGGCGTCACTTCGGCCGGTGGCGGCGAACAGGCGCGCGCCGCGTTCCGGATGAGTGCGCATCGCCGAGATTTTGTCTTCATCCAACTTGCCCGGATGCAGCAGCACCTCGTCACGGATACCGATCTTGCCGACATCATGGAAGCGTGCGGCAAGCACGAGATGGCCGATGCGCTGTTCGGACAGGTCACAGCGGCGGCCCATGGCCTGGGCAAGTTGCGAGACGCGATCGCAGTGGTGGTCGGTATAGCTGTCGCGCTGGTCCAGCGCGGCGGCCAATACTTCGATAGCGCAGGAACTGTCATCCGGTGGATGCGACAGACCCACAGGCGTGGTGATGGTCAACATGATGACGAAGCCGTGTGGGGAACGGCTGCGAGCGTAAGAGAGGGGGCGTTATTTTCAACGCCCTTTCGCGTTCACGCAATCTTCACGATGTTTTTCATTCAGGCGCGGCCGGGATGCAGCGTGGTCAACAACGCACGCGCGGCGTTGAAGCGGTCAGCGCTTTCCGGCAGCGGATGCTTGATGCGCAACTTGTCCGGGCCATCCATTTGATACAGCTTGGGCTGCTTCTGGATCAGCTGGATCACCACCATCGGATCAATGTTGGGCTTGCTGTCAAACACGATGCGGCCACCGTTTTCGCCCAGCTCCAGCTTGCGGATGCCAAGCTCGTTGGCCTGCAGCTTGAGCTCGGCGATGGCGAACAGATGCTTTACCGGATCCGGCAACAGGCCGAAGCGATCGATCATTTCCACCTGCAGTTCGCGCAGGCGCTCGTTGTCGCGTGCCGAGCTGATGCGCTTGTACAAGGTCAGGCGGGTATGCACGTCGGGCAGGTAATCTTCCGGAATCAATGCCGGTACATGCAGTTCGACGTCGGCACCGCGAGCTTCTTCGCCGGCATCCAGATCCGGCAGCTTGCCCGACTTGATCGAACGTACCGCGCGTTCCAGCAGCTCGGTGTACAGGCTGAAGCCGATCTCGGCCATTTGCCCGCTCTGGTCTTCGCCCAGCAACTCACCAGCACCACGGATTTCCAGATCGTGGGTGGCCAGGGTGAAGCCTGCGCCCAGTTCGTCCATCGAGGCGATGGCTTCCAGGCGCTTCTGCGCATCCGGTGTGATTGAGCGCTTGTCCGGCACCAGCAGGTACGCGTAGGCACGATGGTGCGAGCGACCAACGCGGCCACGCAGCTGATGCAACTGCGCAAGACCAAAGCGATCTGCGCGGTTGATGATGATGGTGTTGGCGTTGGGAATATCGATACCCGACTCGATGATGGTACTGGCCAGCAGCACGTTGAACCGTTGCTTCTGGAAATCCAGCATCACCCGTTCCAGCTCGCGCTCCGGCATCTGCCCGTGGGCCATGCCGATGCGCGCCTCGGGCACCAGCTCGGACAGCTCGCGCTGCATCCGGCCCATGCTTTCCACATCGTTGTGCAGGAAGTACAGCTGGCCACCACGCGACAACTCACGCTGGAAGGCCTCCCGCAGCTGCGCGTTGTCCCAGGCGGTGATGAAGGTCTTGACCGCCAAGCGGTTCGGCGGCGGCGTGGCGATGATCGACAGATCACGCAGGCCGGCCATCGCCATGTTCAAGGTGCGCGGGATCGGCGTAGCAGTCAGCGTCAGCAAGTGCACGTTGGCGCGCATTGCCTTCAGCGCTTCCTTCTGGCGCACGCCAAAGCGCTGCTCTTCATCGACGATGACCAGACCCAGGTCCTTGAACTTCACGTCCGGCTGCAGCAGGCGGTGCGTGCCGATGATCACATCGATGGTGCCTTCGGCGACCTTGTCCAGCTCGGCCTTGATTTCCTTGCTGGTCTTGAAGCGCGACAGCACTTCCACCCGCAGCGGGTAATCGGCGAAGCGGTCGCGGAAGTTGCGGTAATGCTGTTCGGCCAGCAGTGTGGTCGGCACCAGTACCGCAACCTGCTTGCCGCCACTGGCCGCAGCGAATGCCGCGCGTAGCGCAACCTCGGTCTTGCCGAAGCCAACGTCACCGCAGACCACGCGGTCCATCGGCTGGCTGGATTGCAGGTCGCGCAGCGTCGCTTCGATTGCCGCTTGCTGGTCGGGTGTTTCCTCGAACGGGAAGCCGGCTGCGAACGGCTCGTACATCGAGCGGTCGATGTCCAACGCCAGGCCAGCGCGGGCGCGGCGACGGGCCTGGATTTCCAGCAGCTCGGCGGCAACGTCACGGACTTTCTCGGCAGCCTTGCGCTTGGCCTTGGCCCATTGCTCGCCACCGAGCGAATGCAGCGGTGCGGTTTCCGGCGACGCGCCGGAATAACGGCTGATCAGATGCAGCTGTGCGACCGGCACATACAGGCGGTCGCCCTTGGCGTATTCGATCTCAAGGAATTCGCCGGGCATGCCGCCGACATCCATCGCGATCAAACCGCGGTAGCGGCCCACACCATGATCTTCATGGACGATGGGCGCGCCTTCGGTCAGCTCACCCAGGTCACGGATGATGGACTCGGGCTCACG
The DNA here is from genome assembly GCF_056759195.1 of Stenotrophomonas sp. STEN083. Taxonomy (NCBI): domain Bacteria; kingdom Pseudomonadati; phylum Pseudomonadota; class Gammaproteobacteria; order Lysobacterales; family Lysobacteraceae; genus Stenotrophomonas; species Stenotrophomonas sp. STEN083. The sequence goes on from NZ_JBRRCU010000077.1 coordinate 9,606, forward strand.
CCCGGCACGCCGCGTACGCCGCGCCTGGCCAGCACGTTCCGGAAACAACTGGCGCTCGGTAAGCACGGCCAAGGCCGGCTCGCTGAGCGCAAAGCCGTCATCCAGCGGCGCAACGGTAATGGCGAAGCGACCAAGCCCCGCTTTTGCCTTGAGCCCCTCTCCCGTTAACGGGAGAGGGGTTGGGGTGAGGGCGCTCTTGCTTTGGCTTTTGCCAGCAGCATCACTCCCGCCAAGCGGAGAAGGCAGAAAATCATTGAAGCTCGCAACAACCTCAGGCCGCAATTCAGCAGCCTGCAGCACTTCCAACAAGGCCTCACGCCGTCCCGGCGAATCCGCCGCGATCAGCACCCGGCCCGGGTAGTGCTCGATGAAAGACTTCAGTGCCTGCCCAGCCGGCGCATCCTTGGCGGCGACCGGCAACGGCGGCAGCGGCTGGTCACCCAGCGCATGCGCCTCGGCGGCGCGCGGATGATCGGCCGCACACACTTCCACGCGCGGCAGTTTGTTGAACTGCTCGCGCAGGCTGTCTGGTGATTGGTAAATCTCTTCCGGTGGCAGCAGCGGCCGTTCGATATCGTGGCGGCGTTGCTCGTAACGGCTGTTGGTCTGCAGCCAGAACGCATCGGAGGCTTCGCTGACACCGCTGCCGAGTACGGTCATGAAACCGTCCGGCAGGTAGTCAAACAAGGTCGCGGTCTGGTTGAAGAACAGCGGCAGCATGTATTCGATGCCCGAAGGCGCCAGACCCGCCTTCAGGTCCTGGTACAGGGGACTGCGTCGGGTATCCACGTCGAAGCGTTCGCGCAGCGATGCCAGCACCTTGTTGAGGCTGGCCTCGTCCATCGGCACTTCGCGGCCGGGCAGCATCTTTACTGCGGTGACCTTGTCCAGCGAGCGCTGCGATTCCGGGTCGAACTCGCGGATGGAGTCGATGTCCTCGTCCAGCAGCTCGATGCGCAGTGGCGCCTCGGCGCCCATCGGATAGACATCGAGCAGACCGCCACGCACGGCGAAATCACCCGGGTCCATTACCTGCACGACATTGCGGTAGCCGGCGCTTTCCAGGCGGCGCTTCTCCGCGTCCATATCCAGACGCTGGCCAACCTTCAGGTCGAAGCTGCCACCGACGATGTAGCTCAGCGGCGCCAAGCGCTGCAGCAGTGTCTGCACCGGCACCACGACGATGCCTTGCTTCAGCGTCGGCAGGCGGTGCAGGGCGGCCAGACGCTGCGAAATGATGTCCGGGTGCGGGCTGAACTGGTCGTAGGGCAGGGTTTCCCAATCCGGGAACGGCACCACCGGCAACGGACTGTTTGCACCAAGCAGTGTCTGCAGATCAGCCACCAGCTGATGTGCGCTGTGGTTGTCACGGGTGATCAGCAGCAGCGGTTTGGCGTGTGCCTGCGCGGCGCAGGCGACATGCCAGGCCAGCGCACTGCTGGAAGCCGGAGCGCGCCACCAGGCGCGGAGCTGGCCCGAACGGGGCAGCGGCGGAATGGGGTAGGTAATAGGCGACATGAACCGCTAATTTTACCAGATGCGCCCGGCTTGCCTTGTTGGGGTGATCGGGCCTTGCGGGCGCGGACGGCTCAGAGCCGGAAACGCAACAGGCGCCTTATCGGCGCCTGTCGAGAGCTGAATGGAAAACTGACCCTCAGTTCGCCAGTTCCAGCACCATCCGCACCAGCCCGGGGGCGGCTGCGGGGTGCGGCACCTGTTTGAAGCCCAGCGAAGCGGCCAGCTGCAGCATCGGCTCGTTGTCCTGGGCGATGTCGCCATACAGGCGGTCCAGATACTTGCCGCGCGCCCATTTGACCAGTTTGCGCATCAACTGCCGGCCCAGACCCTGACCAGCGAGGAAGCCGCTTACCAGGATCGCGTATTCGGCATCGCGGGTGCCAGGGATGATGGAGGCCCGGGCTACCGCGCCCACAACCGCTTCCCCGGGAGGCAGCGGCTCGGCCGCGACCAGCGCGATCTCGGTCTTGGGATTGGGGTGGGTCAAGCGCTGGGCGGTCTCATCAGAGAGTGATTCAACCGACTGCAGGAACTTGTCGCGCACTTCTTCCGGCCCGAACAGGGCAAACGCGCCCTGCAGCGGCGCACCGTCTTCAGGGCGGATTGGTCGTATCAGCAGCTCACGGCCGCTGGGTGCCTTGAAATTTTCATGCCACGGGGGCATGCGGTTGCGAGTTGCCATGACTACGTTTCCTCCAAAGTCGCCTGATTCTGTCACTGCGGGTGCTACGTTCTGTGAACGCGGTCCAAAGCAGCTGCAGATTGCCGGCGGTGCCCGTCACTCGGGCGTCTTCAGCCACTCCAGCCGGGTCGAGGTGCCGGTTTCACCCAGATACTGCTTCAGGACCGGCAAAGCCGGGGCCAACACCTGCTCAAACTGCCATGGCGGGTTCAGCAACAGCATCCCGCTACCATTCAGACGCAGCGGGGAGTCATCGGCCCTCACCATGAATTCGGCGACCAGGATGGACTTGGCCGGTAGCGCGGCTGCCTTGCGGAAGAACGGCTGCAGGGTGCGGCGTTGCTTGATCGGGTACCAGACCGCGCATTGCGCTTGCGGCATCCGGGTCAGAATCTCACGCAAGGTTGAGATGATCAGCGGGTATTCGGCATCCTGTACTTCATACGGTGGGTCGATCAGCACCAGCGCCCGGCCGATCTTGATGGCGCCGCTCTTGGGCGGAATGAAGGCGCGGATGGCTTCGTAGCCATTGCCAGCGTGCACCTGGACCCGGCGATCGTGGGCAAACAGCTCCTTGAGCGCGGTGACCTCGTCCTTCTGCAGCTCACAGGCGGCCATGCGGTCCTGCTCGCGCAGGGCGCGGGCGGCCAACAGCGGCGAGCCCGGGTAGGAGATCAAGGCGCCGACCGGGTTGTCGGCCTGCACCGCGCGCAGGTACTGCTCCACCACTTCGGGCAGCGACGGGGTGGTCATCAGTCGCAGCACGCCTTCATCGATCTCGGCGGTTTTGCGGCTTTCCTCGGCGGACAGCAGGTAACGGCCGCGGCCGGCATGCGTGTCCAGCACGAAGAAGGGCGAGTCTTTGCGCTTGAGCGCGTCGATCATCGCCAGCATGACGATGTGCTTGAGAACGTCGGCGTGGTTACCGGCGTGGAAGGCGTGGCGATAATTCATCGGCGAAGTTTACGGCTTGCAGCGTGGCGTGGGCGTTTTGATCGGCCTGCGTTGGCCGGCCGACGGGTCAATCGGCGGTTCCAGGGGGCAATCGGGCCACCATCGGCTACTGCCGCTGGCGTCTGCGGCAAGGCCAGCTATGCTGATGCAATGTCCAGCCAACCTGCCCGGGTACTCGTCGTCGAAGACGAGGCCGCCATCGCCGATACCCTTCTTTATGCGCTGCGCAGCGAAGGCTATGCCGCCAGCCATTGCGCGCTGGGCCGCGAAGCCTTGGCGCTGCTGCGTCAGGACGGCGCCGACGTGGTGGTGCTGGATGTCGGTCTGCCCGACCTGGGCGGCTTCGAGGTCTGCCGTGAACTGCGCACTTTCAGCCAGGTGCCGGTGATCTTCCTGACCGCCCGCAACGACGAGTTCGACCGTGTGCTGGGGTTGGAGCTGGGCGCCGACGACTACGTGACCAAACCGTTCTCGCCACGCGAGATGGTGGCGCGGGTGCGCGCGCGGCTGCGCCGGACCACGCCTGCTGCGCCGATTGCGGCCGAAGCGGGGGGCTGGAAGCAGCTGGGGCGGTTCGCGATTGATAACGAAGGCCGGCGCATCCGCTATGACGAGGCGCTACTGGACCTGACTCGCTACGAGTACGCCTTGCTGGCGGCATTGCTGCAGCGTCCCGGGGCGATCCTGAGCCGGGCGCAGTTGATGGAGCGCGGCTGGGATCACGCCAGCGACAGCACCGATCGCACCGTTGATACCCACGTCAAAACCCTGCGCGCAAAGCTGCGTGCGGCTGGCGCGCAAGGTGAACCGATCCGCACCCATCGCGGCGTCGGCTACGCCCTGGATGTGTGACCGATGCGTATCGGGCTGAAGCTGTTCCTCGGATTCTTCCTGATTGTCGGCATCGCCGCGTTCTTCGTGATGCGGGTGTTCGTCAACGAGGTCAAACCCGGCGTGCGCCAGGCCATGGAATCAACCTTGGTGGATGCGGCCAATGTGCTGGCGGTGATGGCTGCGCCGGATCTGAAGGCCGGGCATATCGGTGACGGCGACTTCGCTGCGCGCCTGGCCACCGCCCAGCGCCGCGACCCCAAGGCGATGGTGTGGCGCTTCCCCAAGCGCAGCATCGACTACCGGGTGACGGTGACCAATGCGCAGGGCATCGTGGTCTACGACTCGCGCGGGCAGGACGTGGGCCGCGACAACTCGCGTTGGAATGATGTCTACCGAACGCTGCGCGGTGAGTATGGCGCGCGCTCCAGTGCTGAAATCCCGGGCGATGAAACCAAGACGGTGATGCACGTCGCCGCGCCGATGTACGACCCAGCCGACGGTCGCACCATGATTGGCGTGCTGACGCTGTCGCAGCCCAACGACACCATCGATCCCTTCATCGTTGCCAGCCAGCGCGCCATCATCGCGCGTGGTGCCTGGTTGATCGGACTATCGGCCTTGATCGGTCTATTGATGACCTGGTGGCTGTCGCGCGGCATTGGCGGCCTCAGCCGCTATGCCAAGGCGGTAAGCGCTGGTGAGCCGGTGCCGCCGCCGAAGCGGCGCCGTGATGAGATCGGTGATCTTGGGCAGGCGCTGGAAACCATGCGCCGCAAGCTCGAAGGCAAGGCCTACGTCGAGCAGTACGTGCAGTCGCTGACCCACGAAATGAAGAGCCCGCTGGCAGCGATACGTGGCGCCGCCGAGTTGCTGCAGGAACCCTTGCCGGAAGCCGACCGGCAGCGCTTCGCCGCCAACATCGTGCAGCAGGAGCGCCGTCTGACTGAAACCATCGATCAGTTGCTGCGACTGGCCGAGGTTGAACAGCACGGCTGGCTGCAGCGGCGCACCGAGGTAGATCTGGTCGCGGTCTGCCGCGCGCTGGCCGACGATGCCGCGCCGCGCCTGCAGGCCGGGCAGATTCGTCTGGATATGGAATTGCCGGAGCAGGCAGCGGTGCAGGGCGATGCCTTCCTGCTGCGCCAGGCGCTTTCCAACCTGCTGGACAACGCGATTGCATTCTCCGCGCCGGGCAGCCGCATCGTGCTGAGCGTGCAGCGCCAGCAGCAGAACTGGCGGATTGCCGTGCGTGACAACGGCCCCGGTGTGCCGGAGTACGCGCAGGAGCGGGTCTTCGAACGGTTCTATTCGCTGGCGCGCCCAGGTACGGGCCAACGCAGTTCCGGCCTGGGCCTGCCATTCGTGGCCGAGGTGGCGCGCCTGCATGGCGGCGTTGCGGAACTGGGCAACCATCCTGAAGGTGGCGCCGAAGCGCGCCTGCTGCTGCCGGGCGGCTGACTTCACATTCGCTTCAAACTCGGCACAAACCCTGCTCACCGGTCGCGTTCAACCTGTCCCTGTTTCCACACGAGGACGGGACATGACTTCCCTGAAACTGCTGTTGCGCTTCGCCATTGTCGGCGGGCTGGTGTTGTTGCTGCTGATTCCCCTGCTGCTGATCCGCAGCACCATCAATGAGCGTGAGCGTTACCGCGACGAGGCGGTCGAACGGGTATCGCAGAGCTGGGCCGGTGAGCAGTCACTGATCGGCCCGGTGCGGGTGCTGCCGTGGACCCAGCAGCGCGAAGTCGAAATTCCGGCCGAGGGCAATAATCCGCGCAAGACCGAAATGCGCGTTGAAAGCGGCTATGACCTGCAGATGCCGACACGCTTGAACGTGCAGGGCAATATGCGCACCGATGAGCGCACCGTGGGCCTGTTCAAGGTGCCGGTCTACAACTGGCAGGCCAAGCTGCAGGCCGAGTTCGCCGAGAGCAGCTATGTGGCGGTGCCGGGGCGCACTTACGGTCGTCCCTATCTGGCCTTGGGCGTGTCCGATGTGCGCGGTCTGGTAGGTACACCGAACCTGCGCGTCGACGGCCGTGCGATCCAGTTGCAGCCCGGCGCTGGCGTATTGGAAGGAACCTCAAAGGGCCTGCATGCACCGTTGTCGGTGTTGCCGGATTCAATGCAGGGCGTGCTGCGCGAGGGTGGCAAGGTCGAGCTGGAGTTCGTGCTGGGCGGTACCCGTTCGCTGGCGATTGCGCCGGTCGGCGATGACACCCGCGTCTCGCTGTCGTCAACCTGGCAGCATCCGCTGTTTGGCGGCAGCTTCCTGCCCAACGAGCGCAGCATCGATGCCAGCGGCTTCAAGGCAGAGTGGGCGGTGTCTTCGCTGGCCTCGGCAGCGCAGTCGCAGCTGGTCAGGGCGATCCGCAGCGACGGCGGCAGCGTGGAGGCATTGAACGTGGCCTTGGTGGATCCGGTGGACACCTATACGCAGGTGGACCGTGCCAGCAAGTACGGCATCCTGTTCGTGCTGCTCACTTTCGTTGGCTTTGCGCTGTTCGAGCTGATCAAGCAGCTGAAGATCCATCCGCTGCAGTATCTGCTGGTGGGTCTGGCGTTGGCGATCTTCTTCCTGCTGCTGCTGAGTCTGTCGGAGCAGATTGCGTTCTGGCAGGCGTATCTGATCGCGGCGGCGGCGTGTATCGGCTTGCAGGGCTTCTATCTGAGTGGGGTGCTGCACAGCTGGAAGCGCGGTGTCGGTTTCGCGACGATGCTGACGATGTTGTATGGCGTGCTGTATGTGCTGCTGGTCTCGGAGAACAACGCGTTGCTGATGGGTTCGCTGCTGTTGTTCGGAATCCTCGCCGCGATCATGTGGATCACCCGCAAGGTTGATTGGTACGAGCTGAGCAATCGTGCGGTGAGCAAGCAGGCCTGATCTGGAAGTTGCGATGACGGGGCGGGGTGGCGTTGGCCATCCCGCCTCTTTCGTAGGGAGGAATGACATGAATCGTGCATTGATCCACCGCCGTGCGCAGCGCTTGTTGCCGGCGGGTATCGAGACCTGTGGTTTGTTGCACTTCGGTATGGCACCGGGGCAGGTGGAGCGGGTGTTGCTGGGCAGTGTGTTTGGCGGTGGCCAGGCGCAGGGGGTGGTGGCGTTGCGGCTGTCGTTGTCGACGGCGTTGGCTATTCGGCGCAAGGGGTTGCGGTATTTCGAGACGGGGGATTGGGTGTACTCGGCGTTTGCCGAGGCGCATTCGCCGGATGCCGGTGGTTCTGCGTGTGGAGCAGAGGGCTTGGGTGAGCTGCCGACGACGCATGGCGCTGGATACTCCGCCGTCGCTCAAGATGGCCGTTCGTGGTTTGTGGTGCTGCCGGTGGAACGTCTCGTGGTTTATGGGTGGTGGGAATGAGAGGGTGTTTGGCGGTAACCCGTCGGGACTGCATGACAGTCTCCCCCCGCGTGCTGGAGGAGAAACGGGCTTGTCGATGCTGAGATGGAGGGGCTCGCAGAACCTGCCCCGCGAAGGCGGGCAGGTAACGCATACCGGACTGCATGACACCTCCCTTCTCCCGCCTGCGGGAGAAGGTGCCCGGAGGGCGGATGAGGGCGGCTCTTGCCTTGGTTGTTGCTGTGAATATGATGCTGATAGCCGAAGCCGAAGCCGAAGCAGAAGCAGAAGCTCACGCACCCGGTTACTGAGAGTGAGAATTTGATGTGCAAGGAAAAGGATAACCACAGAGAGAAGCCGC
>NZ_JBRRCU010000078.1:0-17293 GCF_056759195.1 Stenotrophomonas sp. STEN083
CCCCCTTCGGGTCGCCCATTGCGGGGCTTTCTGTTGCCCTCTACCCCTCGGCCCGCCATGGGCGCGGCACTACCTGTTCTGGTCAGCATCGGCGGGCTAGCGGCAGGTATAATCGCCGGTTCATTCGTTTCTGATGCGCCCGGGCGGGCGCTCCTGCCATGTCCGAAGTCGCCACCGAAGCCGCGCGCCGCCGCACCTTCGCCATCATCTCCCATCCTGACGCGGGTAAGACCACGCTGACCGAAAAGCTGTTGCTGTTCGGGGGCGCGATCCAGATGGCCGGCTCGGTCAAGGGCCGCAAGGCTGCGCGCCACGCCACCTCGGACTGGATGGCGCTGGAAAAGGAACGCGGCATCTCGGTCACTTCCTCGGTGATGCAGTTCCCGTACGAAGGCAAGATCATCAACCTGCTCGACACCCCCGGCCATGCCGACTTCGGCGAGGACACCTACCGCGTGTTGACCGCGGTGGACTCGGCGCTGATGGTGATCGACGTGGCCAAGGGCGTGGAAGAGCGGACCATCAAGTTGATGGAAGTCTGCCGCCTGCGCGACACCCCGATCATGACCTTCATCAACAAGCTCGATCGCGAAGGCAAGGAGCCGATCGACCTGCTGGATGAAGTGGAAACCGTGCTCGGCATCCAATGCGCCCCGGTCACCTGGCCGATCGGCATGGGCACGCGCCTGAAGGGCGTGGTGCATCTGCTCACCGGCGAAGTGCACCTGTACGAACAAGGCCGCAACTTCACCCGTCAGGATTCGACCATCTTCCCGTCGCTGGACTCCCCCGGCCTGGCCGAGAAGATCGGCGAGAAGATGCTGGCCGACCTGCGCGACGAACTGGAACTGGTGCAGGGCGCCAGCCACCCATTCGATGTCGAGGCCTACCTGGCCGGCAAACAGACCCCGGTGTTCTTCGGCTCGGGTGTCAACAATTTTGGCGTGCAGCCGCTGCTGGACTTTTTCGTCGAGCACGCGCCGGCACCGCAGACACGCGCCACCACCGGCCGCGACATCGCCCCGCAGGAAAACAAGCTGACCGGCTTCGTGTTCAAGATCCAAGCCAACATGGACCCGCAGCACCGCGACCGCGTCGCTTTCATGCGCGTCTGTTCTGGCAAGTTCACCGCCGGCATGAAGACCTTCCATGTGCGTACCGGCAAGGAAATGAAGCTGGCCAACGCACTGACCTTCATGGCCAGCGACCGCGAGATCGCCGCCGAGGCGTGGCCGGGCGACGTGATCGGCATCCATAACCACGGCACCATCTCCATCGGCGATACCTTCACCGAAGGCGAGGCGATCACCTTCACCGGCATCCCCAACTTCGCCCCGGAGCTGTTCCGCCGTGCCCGCCTCAAGGATCCGCTCAAGCTCAAGCAGCTGCAGAAGGGCCTGGCCCAGCTGTCCGAAGAAGGCGCTACCCAGTTCTTCCGCCCGCTGATGAGCAACGACCTCATCCTCGGCGCGGTCGGCGTGCTGCAGTTCGACGTGGCCGCCTACCGGCTGAAGGACGAGTACGGCGTGGAAGCGGTGTTCGAGCCGGTCTCGGTGATTACCGCGCGTTGGGTGACCTGCAGCAATGCCAAGAAGCTGGAGGAGTTCCGCGAGAAGAACGCCAGCAACCTCAGCATCGATGCCGCCGGCCACCTGGTCTACCTCGCACCGACCCGGGTCAACCTGCAGCTGGCCCAGGAACGCGCGCCGGACGTGCGTTTCTCCGCCACGCGCGAAGCCGCGCACACGGTTTCCGTCGCCTAAATCCGATGGCGGCGTGCACACGCCGCCATTCGGGGTGATGATAGCCAGCTCCGGGCTTCCCCTCAGCTCGTGCCATTACCCTCATGACTGCAACAGCTGCATCGATCCGCGAAGAAGTCGCCAGCGCCCTGACCCACGGTCTTGGCGCGGTCAGCGCACTGGCCGGTGGTGCTGTACTCATCACCCTCGCTGCGATCTATGGCGATGGCTGGCAACTGGCCAGCGCCATTGTCTTTGGTGTGGCGCTGTTGCTGCTGTACACCGCCTCCACCCTGTACCACGCGATTCAGCACCCCGTGGCAAAGGGCCGGCTGAAGATCTTCGATCACTGCGCTATCTACGTACTGATCGCCGGCACCTACACCCCTTTCACCCTGATCGGCCTGCGCGGCCCCTGGGGCTGGGGCATGTTCACCGCGATCTGGGCGCTTGCCCTGTTTGGCGTGGTGTTCAAACTGTTCTACACCGGTCGTTTCAAGAAGCTCTCCACTGCGATCTACATCGCGATGGGCTGGCTGGTGGTGGTCGCGATCAAGCCGATGTGGAATTCATTGGATGGTTGGACGCTGGGCTGGCTGTTCGCCGGAGGCATCTTCTACACGCTGGGCACGGTGTTCTATCACCGCGAGCAACTGCCGTATTCTCATGCGATCTGGCACCTGTTCGTCATTGCCGGCAGCGTCTGTCACTTCGTTTCGGTGACCGCGCAGATCCTGTAACAGCCGCAACCTCCATCAGCCGCTCATAAGCGCGCTCTACACATCACGCGAATGCCCGCTTCGCGTGATGTGAACATGCCCGCCGCCACGATGGGTGGCGTGAATACGTCCCCGCCACCAGCTACGCCACCCGCATCGCGCTGGCGACTGCAGCGCCCAGGCAAACGTAGCCAACGCTGGCTTGCCTGTGTCGGCTCAGTGCTGCTTGCAGGCATCGTGCTGATCCTGCTGTGGGATTGGAATTGGTTCAAAGGGCCGGTGGAACGTGCGGTGCAGGCGCGCACCGGTCGTGCCCTGCATATCGGCAATCTCGACGTCGACCTTGGCCGCACCAGCACCATTCGTGGCGACGACATCACCTTTGCCAACGCAAGCTGGGCCGAACAACCACAGATGGCCAGCGCTGATCGTGTGGACATCGAAATCCGCTTGTGGCCACTGCTTCGCGGCAGTGTGCAGCTGCCGGAGATCCGCCTCACTCGGCCGCATGTGCTGCTGCAGACCGCTCCACGCAAGGGCGAACCCGGCAACTGGAGCTTCCTCAACGGCGGCGGTGGACAGACATTGCAGTTGCAGCGCCTGCGCATCAGCGATGGCAGGTTGCAGTTCCTCGATGTACCAGGTCGCAGCAGCATCGATCTGGCGGTACGCAGCGGCGAAGCGAAGCAAACTGACACCGCACCTCCAATCCATGTCGACGGCAAAGGCCGCTGGCGCGGTGCAGCATTCACACTCAAGGGTGGCACTGAGTCGCCGCTGCAACTCAGCAACAGCGACCAGCCCTTTCACATCCACATGGATGCACGCGCCGGCGCGACACACGCCATCGCCACCGGTAGTTTGACCAATCCTTTCCAGCTGCAGGTATTCGACTTGCAGTTCAAACTCAGCGGGCAGGATCTGGGGGACCTGTATCCACTGATCGGTATCGCCATCCCCTCATCGCCGCCATACAAACTCGATGGCCGACTCAAACGCGAGCACGAACGCTGGCGCTATGAGAAGTTCAGCGGCCGAGTCGGCGATAGCGATCTGGCCGGCGATGTCGAAATCGACGTTGCCGGCGAGCGCCCGCGCCTGACCGCCAATCTACTGTCCAAACGACTGGATTTCGACGACCTGGCCGGTTTCATTGGTGCGCCGCCAAAAACCGGCGGCGAGGAGTCGGCCAATGCAGAACAGAAAGCGCTGGCTGCAAAACTCGCGGCCAAACCGACGGTCTTGCCGGACACGCCCTATAACCTGGGCAAGCTGCGCGCAATGGATGCAGATGTGCGCTGGAAGGCCCAGCGCATCAATGCCCCCACGCTGCCGTTGGACGACATGGATGCGCATCTGCTGCTGGATGATGGGCTGCTGCGCCTGGAGCCACTCAATTTCGGCGTGGCCGGCGGCGACATCCGCAGTACCGTGCGCCTGGATGCACGCCGGCCGCAGATCGCCACCACGCTCAACGCCAGCTTGCGCCGGGTTCAGCTTGGTCAGTTGTTCCCGGATGCCAAGCTTGCCGAACAGGCCGCGGGTGGCATCAGCGGTGACATCCGCCTGAGTGGCACCGGCAACTCCATCGCTGCCATGCTCGGCAGCAGCAATGGTGATGTTTCCCTCGGCATGGGCCGCGGCCATATCGGCAACCTGCTGATGGAACTGGCAGGCCTGGATATCGCCGAATCGGTGAAGTTCCTGTTCAGCGGCGACAAGCAGATTCCGCTGCGCTGCGCCTTCGCTGATTTCGGCGTACGCAATGGCACGATGCAGTCACGCGCGCTGGCCTTCGACACTACCGACACTCTGGTCATTGGCGAAGGCACAATCGATCTCAAGCAGGAACAGCTGAACCTGCTGCTGCGACCGCGGCCGAAAGATATAAGCATCCTCGCGCTGCGCTCACCGCTGCGTATCGGCGGCAGCTTCAAGGACCCGTCCTTCCGCCCTGATTTCAAGGCACTGGGCCTGCGCGGCGCGATTGCCCTGACCTTGGCCAATATCGCCCCGCCCGCAGCACTGCTGGCCACCATCGAGACGGGGCCGGGCAAGGACGTGGAATGCGGCGGACGCTACGCCAGGTAGCGCCAACCGCTTCAGGTGCCGGTGATGTACTGCTGCAGCTGCCCCAGCTCAAGGCGCTGCGCTTCGATCACCGATTTGACCAGGTCGCCAATCGAGATCACACCCACCACTTCGTCACCGTCCAGCACCGGCAAATGACGGATGCGCCGATTGGTCACCAGCTCCAGGCACTGCTCCACCGTCACCGTTGGCGCCACGGTGACCAGCTCGGCAGTCATGATCTCGCGTACCGGCGTGGTTGCCGAAGAGCGGTCCATCAGCACGATCTTGCGTGCGTAGTCGCGCTCGGAGAGGATGCCGACAAGTTTGCGGCCGTCCATCACCAGTACAGCACCGATGCCTTTCTCGGCCATCAGCCTGATCGCCTGCACCACCGGCACATCCGGCGGCACCGCGTGGATCTCAGGGGACTTGGCCCCTAGCAACTGTCGAACGGTCTGCATGGCGTTCTCCTGCGCTGGCGAATGGGGCAGATACTGCCACGTTCCCCGGCTGCCAGGTATCGATCAGGTACAAAGGCCGCTGCTTGGCTTCCATGTACATCCGCCCCAGGTATTCGCCGATCAGGCCCAGCGCGATCAGCTGCACCCCGCCCAGGAACAGGATCACCGCCATCATCGTCGGCCAGCCTGCGACCCGGTCGCCATACAGCGCGGCCTTGCCGATCACCCATATCGCAAACCCAAAAGCGCCAGCAGCGGTGAACAGACCCAGATAGGTCGCCACCCGCAACGGCGCGGTGGAGAAGCTGGTGATGCCTTCCAGCGCGAAGTTCCACAGCTTCCAGAAGCCGAACTTGCTGTTGCCGGCCAAACGCGGCTCACGTCGATAAGGCAGTGCAACCCGGTTATAGCCAACCCAACCGAACAGTCCTTTCATGAAACGATGGCGCTCGCGCAGCTGCCGCAAGCCGGCCAGCGCGCGCGGCGAAAGCAGGCGGAAATCACCGGTATCGGCCGGAATCGGTGTTTTCGACAAACGTCCCATTACCCGATAGAAAGCCGCCGCAGTAAACCGCTTCAGCCAGCCGTCACCACCGCGCTCCAAACGCGTGCCGTACACATCGTCATAGCCTTGCTGCCATAGCGCAACGAACTGCGGAATCATCTCCGGCGGATCCTGACCATCGGCATCGAACAGGATCACCGCACCCTCTTCAATGAAGTCCAGCCCGGCGGTCAAGGCGATTTCCTTGCCGAAATTACGCGACAGGCGTAGCACCGAAACCCGTGGCTCCTGCGCCGCGAGTTGCTGCATCACTGCCCAGGTCGCGTCACTGCTGCCGTCATCGACATACAGAATGCGGCCATCAACATCGCCTTCCAGCGCCTGTAGCTGCGCACACAGCCGCGGATGCAGCTGCGGCAACGCCTCCTGCTCGTTGAAAGCGGTGATCAGCAGGGTCAGGCGTTCTGGCGTATTCATTGGCAAAGTCTAACAACAGCCGTGAGATCAATTACCGTCGTCGACATAGTCTGCCCCACCCAGCTGGCGCGCCTGCCGTTGAATCCAGGCAGCGCGACGCTGCACATAAGGTCCGGGCTTGGCCGCGTTGTAACGCCGCGGTGACGGCAGCACAGCCGCCAACCTCGCGCTCTCGGCAGGACTCAGACGCGCAGCATCCTTGCCCCAATAGGCGCGCGATGCTGCCTGCACCCCGTAAATGCCGTCACCAAACTCGGCCACGTTGGCGTACATCTCAATGATCCGCTGCTTCGGCCACAGCGCCTCGATCAGCACCGTGTACCAGACCTCCAGGCCCTTGCGCAGCCAACTGCGGCCCTGCCACAGAAACACGTTCTTGGCGGTCTGCTGACTGATGGTACTGGCACCGCGCAGGCGCCCACCGCGCTCGTTGTGCTTGCGTGCCTTTTCAATCGCCCGCAGGTCGAAACCATTGTGGTCCGGGAACCGCTGGTCCTCCGCCGCCACCAACGATATCGGCACGCTGCGCGCCATCTGGTCCAGATCACGCCATTGGTAGCGGATGCGGAACTTCCAGTCCCCCTGCGCCAGCGCCTCCATCTGCCGGAACACCATCACCGTGGAAAACGGCGGGTCGACGAAGCGCAGCACCAAAACCTGCAAGACGCTGAACACCACAAACGCTACCGGCGCCCAAAGCAACCACCGAACCCAGCGCCGCCTACGCACTGTTCCCGCACCTGCCCCCTGCTCCACCTTGAGCTCGGCCTGCTCCGCCCCCATTGTTATCCACCTTGCAAAACCTTTTGTCCGGCGCATTATCCGGCACCGGCCCCAACTCGCGTAGATCCAGCCCCATGACTGACACCTCCGACCTGCTTGTCCGCTTCCTCCTGCCCGACGCCGGCGTCCGTGGCGTCCATGTCCGGCTGGGCCAAAGCTGGCGCGAAATCCTGTCCCACGGCGACTATCCCGCCACTGCAGCGCGGCTGCTGGGCGAGGCCAGCGTTGCCTCGGCACTGTTCACCGGCCACACCAAGGTCGACGGGCGGCTGTCCATTCAGCTTCGCAGCAGCACCGCTCTGCGCGCGCTGTTCTCCGAATGCACCTCGGCTGGCACCCTGCGCGGAATTGTCCAGCTGAGCGACGGCGACGACGCCCCAACCACCCTGGCAGGCCTCGGCGAAGACGCCCTGCTCGCCATCACCATTGAAAACCCGGGTCTGGACCCGCGCGAACCACAGCGCTACCAGAGCCTGGTTGGCCTCACCGGCGACAACCTGGACGAGGCCTTCGAGGACTATTTCCGCCACTCCGAGCAGCTGCCGACGCGCCTGTTGCTGGCCAGCGACGGCGAGCATGCCGCCGGCCTGCTGCTGCAGAAACTGCCAGGCGATGAGGGCGACGAGGATGGCTGGGTCCGCGCTGGCGCGCTGTTTGACACCCTTGGCCGCGACGAACTGCTGGCGCTGCCGGGCAGCGAGCTGCTGCACCGGCTGTTCCATGAGGAGAATCCGCAACTAGTTGGCGACAAGGCCCTGAGCTTTGGCTGCTCCTGCTCGCGCGAGCGGGTCAGCGCGATGCTGCAGTCACTTGGCGAGGAGGAAGCCCGGGCCGCCGCCGAGCCCAGCGGTCAGGTCGAAGTACGCTGCGAGTTCTGCGGTCAGGAATATCACTTCCCATTAGCAGAATTCGGCGTATTGTTCAGTTCCACACCGGCCAACCAGCCAGCTCCCGAGCGGCTGCAATAACGGTCCAACGAGTTACGTTCTGGGGAGGGCGAAGACTTGTTAAGAAACCATAAACCGCATAGGATCGAGAACTCACGCGCCGGGAACTTCCTGGCGCACACGGGGTCTTACTGAGTCCATGAACGCATTACTGCGCCTACCGCTTGCCCTGATGATCGCCCTTGGCGTGGTCACGGGCGCGCATGCGCAGAGCAAGCCCCGCGCAGTGGACAGCACCGTGTTACCGGTTTGGAACCGCGGTAGTGGCAAGGTCGAAGCCCTGCTCTATCTGGAGCCAACCGGCACCCAGAACGTCGGCGCGCGCTGGAATTTCGGCCGTAGCTCGCTGGATGCGGCCTTTGGCCTGTCCTCCGGCGACTCGCTCGGCCTGCTCTGCAACGGCAGCGGCGGCAGCAGCATTGGTGGCCTTGCCAGCCATTGCATGCTCGCCAGCCTGGGCGATGACGACGATGACAATGATCGTCATATCTCTGCCACCACCGCATTCAACCGCCCCGGCGGCCGCGTTGGTATTACCGCCGGCACGGGCCGCGACACGCTTCCGGCATGGTTGTCGAACGGCGGCAAAGCTGGCGCAGCGCGCGTCGAACAGAACGACCTGACTGTATTTGGCCAGAAAAACATCGGCCGCGAAGGCTTTGTCTCCATCGGTGGCACCTACGCCAAGGCACGCCTGGTCCCATTGACCGACGCCGCCCCGGCAATTGCCGACCAGTGGGACAGCAAGAGCCTGAGCGTAGGCGGCGGCTATGGCGCCTTCAGCGCCAATGTGATCGGCCGCGTGGTCGACGCCCCGGGCCACAGCGGCAAATGGGAAGGCCTGGGTCTGGGCATCACCTGGCGCACCCCGTGGAGCGGCCAGCTCACGGTCGGCGCTGAAAACGTGATCACCCGTGGCAAAAACCCGTTCTCGCCACGTAACGAAAGCAATGACGACGGAGCAATCCCGTACGTCCGTTACGAACAAGACCTGTAATACACCTTCCATAGCCTGATCTGGAAAGCGCCCCGCCCGTCGGGGCGTTTTGCGTTGCAGCAACTATCAGGCCCAACCCCCAGGATCGACTTTGCTGAATTGGAGTAAATTCCACAACTTCATTAACCAATCTTTAATTTATTTGCAGTCGCAAGTACTATCGGTCCCAAGCCCATGGTTTTGGATCCGCATTTCGGATCCACCAGCGGCCAAACCAGCTATACCAAGTCCACTTGGCAGAGAGAGAGAACCCATGATTTGCAAGACCAACAAACTGCGCGATGCAGTTTTACTTGCGCTTGTCGCAAGCGCCGGCACGGCCGGTACGGCCTATGCCCAGGAAGCCGAAAAAGGCGCAACCAACCTGGACCGCATTGAGGTCACTGGTTCGCGTATCCGCAAGGTCGACCTCGAAAGCGCACAGCCGGTCGTTACCATCACCCGCGACACCATTGAAAAGCAGGGCGCACAGTCCGTTGGCGACATCCTGCAGCAGATCGCTGCAACCGGCTCCCCGGCATTGAGCCGCAGCGCCCCCCTGAACTCCGGCGAAAGCCCGGGCGGCACCTACATCGACCTGCACAACCTTGGCCCCTCGCGCACCCTGGTGCTGCTGAACGGTCGCCGTCTGGCCGCCAACAATGATGGCCTGCAGGATCTGTCGACGATTCCGTCCGGCATGGTAGAGCGCATTGAAGTACTGAAGGATGGTGCATCAGCACTGTACGGTTCCGATGCGATCGCAGGCGTGATCAACGTCATCACCCGCAAGAACTTCGAAGGCGCTGAAGCCGGCGGCTACATGGGCCAGTTTGGTGAAGGCGACGGCGGCCAGAAGTCGGCCTATTTCGTAATGGGTGCAGCTGGCGAGCGCTCCTCGATCACCTTCGGCGCACAGTACGACGAAGAAGACCCGGTTTGGGCCCGTGATCGCTGGTGGGCAGCTGATACCTATCCGGGCTATCCGGCATACAGCTATACCTCCGTCGGCGCCATCGGCAACATCAAGATTCCGGGGCGCGGTGGCTGGTGGGTACTCAAGGATGGCGGTGATCCGACCAACCTCGACGATTACCGCGCACAGGTAAACGGTCCGGGTGGTGACACCAGTGTTGCCGCTCAGCAGATGATGGCCAGGACCGGCATCAAGCGTCAGTCGATCTTCACCACCGCACAGTTCGAGTTGACCGACTCGATCAACCTGAATGTTGAAGCGAATTACAACCGTCGCGAAACCAACATCCAGGTTGCAGGCTACCCGTACCAGAGCGGCGCGCCGGACGTGCAGACTCCGATCTCGGAAGACAGCTATTTCAATCCGACCGGCGTTGCAACCAATTTCCGCCGTCGCGGCTGGGAAGTGCCGCGCGTCACCGATCGCAAGCTCGACACCTATCGCTTCACCGCTGCAGTTGAAGGTTCGTTCGGCGTTGGCGAGCGCTTCTGGGATTGGGATGCTGGCTACACCTACGCTCGTAGCGATGCCACCATTTCCGCACGCGGCGACTTCAACAAGCTGGCTGTTGCTCAAGCAGTGGGCCCGTCATTCATGAACGGCAATGGCCAGGTGCAGTGCGGTACCGCAGCCAACCCGATTTCGCTTGACCAGTGCACACCGTGGAGCCCGGTCCTGTCCTCTGGCGACTACTCCTTGATGGATCCGCGTATCCAGGATCGCTTCTTCCTGAACACCGTTGGCACCGCCGAAACCCGTAGCGATGACTACTTCGCCAACCTCAGCGGTACTGTAGCTACGCTGCCGGGCGGTGATCTGGGTCTGGCGGTTGGTTTCAACCACCGCAAGAACAGCGGTGAGTATGTGCCTGACGCACTGTCGCAGTCTGGCTACAGCACCAACCTCGCCACCAAGCCGACCTCCGGTGGCTACTCGGTAGACGAGCTCTACTTCGAAGCCGATATCCCCCTGCTGCGCGAGCTCCCGGGCGCACAGGAACTGGCAATCAACATCGCCAGCCGCTACTCGGACTACGACGCCTTTGGCGACACCGTCAACAGCAAGTTCAGCTTCCGCTGGAAGCCGATCAATGACCTGTTGGTACGCGGCACCTGGGCACAGGGTTTCCGTGCACCGGCAATCTCGGACCTGTACGGCGGCCTCGGCCAGACGTTTGATTACTACAGCGACCCTTGCGACACCGTCAGCGGCGCCGCTGCCAATAACCCGGCTGTGTTTGCACGCTGCCAAGCTGCAATTGCCGGTTATGACTCCAAGGAGTACGCCGACGATCCGGGTGTCCTCGGCTTCCAGCAGACCGGCCAGGGCGGCACGTTGAACTACGGCGGCCAGAGCGGCGTACCGTTCCTGTCGGGCTCGGACGCGACCTTGACCCCGGAACGGGCGATCAGCCGCAGCCTGGGCTTGGTGTATAGCCCCAGCTACGTTGATGGACTGGGCATCTCGCTGGACTTCTGGCGCACCCGCATCGACAACGTGATCACCTCGTTCACCGCGGGCGGCATCCTCAATGACTGCTATGTGTACAACATCAGCAGCCAGTGCGCGATGTTCACCCGTGACGCCGACGGCGTGGTCAACACGCTGACCCGCACCACGCGTAATGCTGGTTACTGGGACATCGAAGGCTATGACCTGGAAGTGAACTACGTGCTTCCGGAAACCCGCTTCGGTCGCTTTGGCATCAACTGGCAGAGCACGTACTACAGCAAGTTCGAGATCAAGTCGGACAGCACCGAGAACACCCAGCCACAGCCGCAGGTTGGTTTTGGCGAGAACTATCGCATCCGTTCGGTAGCGAAGCTCGATTGGGATCTGGGTGACTTCGGCGCCAGCTGGACTGCACGCTATTACTCCGGCACGAAGGAGGAATGCTACTTCGCCGATCGCTGCAACGATCCGGACTACGTGGATCGCGAAGGCAACGAGCTGCCGCAGAACCGCAACGGCGCGGTCACTTATCATGACGTGCAGCTGCGCATGAACATGGCTTGGAACGCCACGTTTGCTGTTGGTGTGAACAACGTGTTCGACAAGAAGATGAGCCTGCTGTTTACGCAGCCGGTGAGCGGCTTCTCGAACCCGAGCCAGTTTGACATCGGCCGCTTCTTGTACATGAAGTACACGCAGAAGTTCTGATCGATCCGTCGATAACGCAATACAACAACGGCCCCCATCGGGGCCGTTGTTCTTTAGCTGCAAAGCAATCTAGATTGGTTCTGGATCTGGATCTGGAATTCGAAACCGATACAGAATCTCATGCAAGCCCGGCAGCTCAGGCCATGGCAAATAGCCACCTCGGCGGCACTGCCGAGGCCGCCAGAGGCCCCTCACTCACAATCTGGCACCGACGATACGTCGACGGCACCACCAGCCGCCACATGTCTTTTCCAGATCGGACTCAGCCGTTCGGAATCAACGTCTCGATCACATGCTCGACATAGGCCTCGAAATCTTCGCGCGCCTGCTTGGGTTGCTGCAGCTGCAACGACAGTTGCAGGAAGCCGACATAGGCTGCATAGGCCAGACGTGCGCGGTGACGCGCATCGGTGGAACTCAGACCAGCCTGGCGGAACGAGGCGATCAGGTATTCCATCCGCCGCTGCGAGACACGGTCGATGACCGGCCGCACCATCGGGTTGTCCAAGGCCTTGAGCAGCTCGCTGTAGATCACGTGCGGGGTGACTTCATGCGCAACCAACTGGAACAGCGCGCGCAACCGCGTACGCGGATCAGGCACCTCTTCCAGGCTGCCGAAAACCTGCTGCTGCTCGACGACTTCCCAGCGCTCCAAGGCCGCTTGCAACAGCGCGTCACGCGAGGGGAAATGCCAATAAAAACTACCCTTGGTCACGCCGAGGCGGCGCGCCAACGGCTCCACCGCCACTGCGCCAACACCCTGTTCAGCGATCAGGTCCAAGGCCGCTTGCGCCCAGTCGTCCGCGCTCAGTCGGCTGTTCCGCGTGCTGCGGGACTCGGTGCTGGAAACTGAAGAATCGTTCATGGGCAGATTTAACCATACGGCGGGGACTGGTTGCAGTATGTAGACAATAAAAATACGGACAATCTGGCAAATAAATGATCAAACCTGGCGCCCTCATCCGCCCCAGTCAGCATTTCCATACTCATAGGTATTGACAGTCATTCAAGCCATTCCATACCATCAGGTATGGTTACGCCAACTCCTATTGTTGTTACCCCTGAAGAGATCCGACTGGAAGGCGCGCATGGCGCTGGCCTGGGCGCGTCCAGAACCAGCGGAAAACAACCCTGCATCCTGTTCGCGCATGGCTTCGGCCAGACCCGCGGCGCATGGACTGCAACTGCAGAAACGCTTAACGCCGAAGGCCACGCCACGCTCAGCTATGACGCGCGCGGCCATGGCGATTCGGACTGGAATGCCAGCGATCTGCCCTACCACGGCGATCAGTTCACCGATGACCTGATCGTAGTCGCCGGCGAGCTGCCGCGCCCGCCCGTGCTGGTCGCCGCTTCGATGGGCGGCCTGTTCGGCCTGATGGCCGAAGCGCGTTGGCCGGGCCTGTTCTCGGCGATGGTGCTGGTGGACATCACCCCGCGCTGGGAAACCAGCGGCGTCGAGCGCATCCTCGCTTTCATGAGCGCGCATCCGCACGGTTTCGCCTCGCTGCAAGCGGCAGCCGACACCATCTCCGCCTATATGCCGCACCGCCCACGCAAGAGCGAAGATTCGTTGCGTGCGCTGCTGCGCCCAAGCAAGGACGGCCGTTGGAACTGGCACTGGGACCCGCGCCTGGTCAACGAACTGGCACGCGACAGCGAGCAACACCAGGGCGTGATTGCCGACGCCGCACGGCAAGTGCAATGCCCGCTGCTACTGGTCAGCGGCGGCCGCAGTGACCTGGTCTCGCCGCAGACCGTCGAAGAATTCATGGCGCTGGTGCCGCACGCACAGCATGTCCATCTGCCCCACGCCACCCACATGGTGGCCGGCGATGACAACAATGCGTTTACCGCCGCTGTGTTGAACTATCTGGACGCACTGCCTTCCGCAGCGTCCGCCCGAACCGAGCACGTTACCGGAGCACGTCCATGAGCATCGTCGTACCTTTCCTGGCCCTGCTGCTTGCAGGTGCCTTTGTTGCCTACCACCGCATGCGACTGGTCGTATGGACGCTCATCAGCGTGGTGGCCCTGGCCATCTGCTGGTTTGCCGGCGTCAACCAGACCGCGATCATCGTCGCTGCCGCCATCGTTGCGCTGATCTGCGTGCCGGTGCTGCTGCCATTCCTGCGCAAGCCGCTGATCACCGCACCGTTCATGGGCGTGTTCCGCAAGGTGCTGCCGCCGCTGTCCAAGACCGAGCGCATCGCCCTGGAAACCGGCTCGGTCGGTTTTGAAGGCGAGCTGTTCACCGGCGACCCGGACTGGAACATCCTGCTCAACTACCCCAAGCCGCAGCTCACCGCCGAAGAACAGGCCTTCATGGATGGCCCGGTGGAAGAACTGTGCAAGATGGTCAACGACTTCGAGATCACCCACGTCCACGCCGACCTGCCGCCGGAACTGTGGGACTACATCAAGAAGAACAAGTTCTTCGGCATGATCATCCCGAAGGAATACGGCGGCCTGGGCTTCAGCGCGCTGGCCCACCACAAGGTCATCCAGAAGCTGGCCTCGGTGTCGAGCGTGGTCAGCTCCACCGTCGGCGTGCCGAACTCGCTGGGTCCGGGTGAACTACTCAACCACTACGGCACCCAGGAGCAGAAGGATTACTACCTGCCGCGCCTGGCCATTGGCCAGGAAGTGCCGTGCTTCGGCCTGACCGGCCCGTTCGCCGGCTCCGATGCCACCTCGATTCCCGACTTCGGCATCGTCTGCAAGGGTATGTGGAAGGGCGAGGAAGTACTGGGCCTGAAGCTGACCTTCGACAAGCGCTACATCACCCTGGCCCCGGTCGCGACCCTGATCGGCATGGCCTTCCGCATGTACGACCCGGACGGCCTGCTCGGCGACACCAAGGACATCGGCATCACCCTGGCGCTGCTGCCGCGTGACACCGATGGCGTGGAGATCGGCCGCCGCCACTTCCCGCTGAACTCCACCTTCCAGAACGGCCCGATCCGCGGCAAGGACGTGTTCATCCCGATGAGCCAGCTGATTGGTGGCGCCGAGAAGCGCGGCCTGGGCTGGAACATGCTCAACGAATGCCTGGCCGTTGGCCGCTCCATCACCCTGCCCTCCACCGCTTCCGGTGGTGCCAAGGCCGGCGCGGTGGTGACCGGTGCCTACGCACGCATCCGCAAGCAGTTCGGCCTGTCGGTCGGCCGCTTCGAAGGCGTTGAAGAAGCGCTGGCCCGCATCGGCGGCAAGGCCTACAAGATCAGCGCGCTGTCGCAGGCCACCGCAGCTGCGGTTGACCGTGGCGACGTGCCGTCGGTGCCGTCGGCGATTGCCAAGTACCACTGCACCAACATGAGCCGCGAAGTCATTTCCGACGTGATGGACGTGATCGGCGGCAAGGGCATCATCCTCGGGCCGCGCAACTTTGCCGGCCGCAGCTGGCAGGCCGCACCGATCGCCATCACGGTGGAAGGTGCCAACATCATGACCCGATCGCTGCTGATCTTCGGCCAAGGCGCCATCCTCTGCCACCCGTGGGTGCTGAAGGAAATGAAGGCCGCGCAGGATGAAGACCGCAAGGCCGGCCTGCGTGAATTCGACCAGGCGCTGTTCGGCCACGTCCGCTTCGGCATCTCCAATGCCGTGCGTTCGCTGTGGTTCGGCTTGACCGGCGCGCGCTTCGGTGCCGCCCCGGGCGACGCTTACACCCGCCGCTACTTCCGCAAGCTCGACCGTTACTCGGCCAACCTTGCATTGATGGCCGACATCTCGATGATGACGCTCGGCGGCAAGCTCAAGTTCAAGGAATCGCTGTCTGGTCGCCTGGGCGATGTGCTCAGCCACATCTACATGACCAGCGCCATGCTCAAGCGTTACCACGATGAAGGCGCACCGAGCGCTGACCAGCCGCTGCTGGCCTGGGCCTTCCACGACAGCGTGCACAAGATCGAGGAATCGCTGTCGGCTGCCCTGCGCAACTTCCCGATCCGTCCGATCGGCTGGCTGATGTGGGCGCTGATCTTCCCGTTCGGCCGTCGTGCCGAAGCCCCGGGCGATCGCCTGAGCCGGCGCGTTGCCGCCACCTTGATGGCACCGGGCGAAGCGCGTGACCGTCTGGCCCAGGGCGTGTTCCTGACCCCGTGCGAGAACAACCCGGGTGGCCGCATCAACAGCTACCTGTCCAAGGCGATCATGGCCGAGCCGGTGGAACGCAAGTTCATCAAGGCGCTGAAGACCAAGGGCATCGAAGCGCTGACCTTTGCCACCCAGCTCGACGAAGCGGTGGCCGAGGGCGTGATCACCCAGGACGAGCGCAAGCTGCTGGAAGAGCTGCGCGAGCTGACCATGGATACCATCACCGTGGACGACTTCGAACCGCACGAACTGCGTTCGGCCGGCTACTACGACCTGCCGGGCAAGCAGCGCCCGCAGCCGCAGCAGGCCGCGTAAGCCAATCCACATGCAGTATCGACGGCGGGCCATGTGCCCGCCGTTTTCATATCAGGACACCATGCCATGACTGCGCCTTTGCTCTCGCTATACCGTCGCTTTACCCGCTGGCCCGCCGGCAACTGGCTGTTCTCGCGTGCGGTCTGCTTCAAGGCACCCTACTTCGCCAGCATCTCGCCAACCATCACTGCGCTGGAGCCGGGTCGTTGCGAAGGCGTGATCCGCCAGCGCCGTCGTATCAGCAACCATATCGGTACGGTGCATGCGATCGCGATGTGCAATCTTGCCGAACTGGTCGGCGGGGTGATGGTCGATGCCAGCCTGCCGGCTGACATGCGCTGGATCCCCAAGGGCATGGAAGTGAAGTACCAGGCCAAGGCGCTGGGCGTGTTGAAGGCGGTGGCAACCCCGCAGCAGCCCATCATCAGCGCCGATCACGGCTACGATTTGCCGGTGCAGGTCAGCGTCACCGATGCCGCCGGTACCGAGGTCTTCCAAGCCATCATCGCGATGTGGGTATCGCCACGCCCCAGCCGCGGCGGAGGCTGACGCATGCAGACCGCGGAATGGATGCTGCGCTTCGGCGGATTGCACTGCCTGGCCTTTGCCCTGTTCCACCTCGCGTTTTGGCGCTTGTTCGGCTGGAAACACGAGCTGGCAGAGCTCAGCGCTGCCAACCGCGCGATCATGCAGATCCTCAACCTGCGCCTGATCTATGTGTTTGTGGGAATGGCCGTGCTGTCACTGGCGTTCACCCGCGAACTGCTCGATACCCGTCTGGGGCACGTGGTGCTGGCTTTCATGGCCGTGTTCTGGCTGGGCCGCACCATCGAGCAACTCATTTTCCTGCGTATCAATGACTGGCGCGTGCACCTGCTGACCGCCTTGTTCTTGCTGGGTGCCGTGCTGTACGCAGTGCCGTTATGGCTGGGATTCTCGCTCTACATCAGCCGTTGATCCCCAGCGACACCCCGTAGTGGGGGGGGGGGGGGGGGGGCGTGGGGGCGGGGGGGCGCCGCGGCGGCGGGCGCCGGCGGGCGGAGTGCGAGGGGCGGGGGGCC
>NZ_JBRRCU010000079.1:0-17246 GCF_056759195.1 Stenotrophomonas sp. STEN083
CCCCGCCCCCCGGGCGGGGGGGGGGGGGCCTCCCCCCCCCCCCCCCGGCCGGCCGCGCCCCCCCCACTACATTTGGCTCTGCCTACAGCCCTGAGGCGCGCTTCCAGAACATCGACATCAGTGGCGGCATCTTGCCCGCCAGGCCCAATAGCGCGCCACGCGCCAGAGTCAGGTGCATCTCATCGTTGGAGAACACCTTGTTGATCGCATCGAAACTGTAAGCGGCCACCGTGTTCTCGCTGCGCCGGGTGCGCGCCCAGCGCTGCAAGCGGTGCGGCGAACTCCAGTCCTGCCGACGCTGCTTGGCTTCGCGCACCAGATCACGCAGGCCAGCCACGTCGCGCAGGCCCAGGTTCACACCTTGCCCAGCCAGCGGATGCACCACGTGCGCGGCATCACCCAAGGTCAGTACGCGCCCCGCCACATAGGCGGTAGCCAATTGCCGGCGCAGCGGGAACGCAGCGCGCGCCGAGACCAAGCGCATCTCACCCAACCGTCCGGAAAATGCATTGGTCAGCTCACGATTGAAGCTGTCCTCATCCAGGGCCAGCACGCGCTCGGCCTCGGCATCCGGCAGGGTCCAGACAATGGAACTGCGGTTGCGGTCGAACGGCAGCACCGCCAATGGACCGGTATCGAGGAAACGCTGCCAGGCGGTGTCTTCGTTCGGCAGCGCGCTGTCGACATAGGCGACCACGCCGCGTTGGCCGTAATCATGTCGGCGGACATCCAAGCCTGCCAAGGTGCGCAGGGTGGATTCGGCGCCATCGGCGGCAATCGCGATCGAGGCCTCGACCCGACGACCATCATCCAGGCGCAGGCGCACGCCCTGCGCATCCTGCTCCATCGCTTCCACCCGCGCCGGGCAATACAACTGCACCCCGGCAGCCGGCAATGCGGCCCACAGCCGATCCACCAGCAGGCCGTTCTCGACAATCCAGCCCAGCTCGCGGCGGCCCAGCGTGTCGGCGTCAAATGTCAGATAGCCACCACCACCGGCATCCCACACCCGCATGCGCCGATACGCGCGGGCGCGGGCCTGATCCACCTGCTTCCACACGCCCAGCGATTCCAGCAAGGCAGCGTTATCGGCGGCAAACGCGAACACCCGCAGATCCGGCTTCTGTGGCGACCATTGCGGCGGCTCACGACCTTCCACCATCGCTACCTGCAGGCCTTCCCCGGCCAGCGCCAGCGCACACGCCGCACCAACCACGCCACCGCCGACGATTACCGCATCCCACTGTCCGCGCCGGCTCATCGCGCTTCACTCCTGCACAGCTCGGGCACCTGCCCGCGGAAGCCCATCGCGCCGCCGACCAGGAAGGACTGCACGGCCGGCGCTTGCGCCGCAGCGACAAAACCCAGGCTGCGCAACGGGCGTATCAGCGGCGTGGCATTGCTGGTCAAACGGGCAAGCCCGTCGGAGAACGCCAACGTCTGCTCGCGGTCCGGGCCGCGTCGCGCCACATACGCCTGCAGCAGATCTTCGCTGCCCGGGTCCTGGGCTGCGTCGCCAATCAGTTCGGCCAGGGTCAGCGCATCGCGCAGACCGAGGTTGAAACCTTGCGCACCCAGCGGATGGATGGTCTGCGCGGCATTGCCCAACAGCAGCGCACGCTCGCCGACCAGCTTCTGCGCCAATACCTGGATCAACGGATAGGCGCTGCGCGGGCCGCTTTCCAGCAGCCGCCCGGCGCGCCAACCCACGGCATCCTGCAGCCGCGCCAGCCACGCCGCGTCATCCAGCGCCATCACCGCGTCAGCCTCCTCGCGGGCGACACCATGGACCACGCCGTAATGGCGGTCGCCACGCGGCAGCAAGGCGGTCGGGCCGGTATCGGTGAAGCGCTCATAGGCGCAGCCGTCCGGTGCCTTGGCCGCACGCAGCCGCGCCACGAACAGGGTCTGCTGGTAATCGTGTTCGCTGACCTCGATACCCAGCGCCTGCCGAACCGCGCTGCGGGTGCCGTCAGCGCCCACCACCAGCCGGGCCTGCAGGCGCTGCTCGCCAGCATCATCGGCAATGAGCACCTCGCGGCGACCGTCGCTGCTCTCGCCGAGGCCGACGAACCTGGCCGGGCGGTAGCGGGTCAGCTGCTGCAGTTCGCCCAAGCGGGTTTCCAGCGCCTCGCCAAAGTCGCGTGCCACCACCACCTGGCCGAAGGCTTCGCGACCGTAATCGGCGGCCTGCATCAGTACCCGGCCGAAATCACCGGCGCGGCTGACATGGATGCGCCGGATCGGGCCACCAGGGTTGGCCAGCTTCTGCATCACCCCCAACGCGGTCAGCGCATTGATCGTGGCTGCCGCAAAGCTGAGGTTGCGCTGGTCGAACACCGCCGGCAGCGCGCCGCCCGGGGTCGCCTCGACCAGGCCAATATCCAGCCCCAACCGGTCCAATGCGATGGCCAAGCTGGCACCAACCAGCCCGCCACCGACGATCACTACGTCATGGTTCTTGCTCATGGGCCAATGATAACGGGGCTTCACCCGCCCGGTCGCCGCCCCTTGCCGCAGTGCAACCGCCGGTTCACCCCCACTGCGGCTAGAATGGCCGTCTGATTAACGGAAATCGCCACCATGACCGCCAACGCTCAACGCGCCATCATCCTGTCCCTGCTCGTGCTGCTGATGGCCGGCACTCGCCTGAACCACTTCGCACCGGTCCCGGATGCTTCGTGGGCGGTGTTCTTCATTGGTGGTTTCTACCTGCGCAACTGGACCCGCTGGGCCTTCCCGCTGCTGATGGGCTTGGCGGTGGTGATTGACTGGGTGGTGATCTCCAACCAGGGCATGAGCTTCTGGCAGCACTACTGCGTGTCGGCGGCATACTGGATGCTGATCCCGGCCTACTTTGCGATGTGGACCGGCGGCATGCTGCTGCGTCGCTACTACCGCAGCGCCAGCCTCAAGTCGCTGGGCATGTTGGCCGCCACCGTGATCGGTTCGGTCGCGCTGTGCCACCTGATCGCGCAGGGCAGCTTCTACTGGATCAGCGCCTCGGTCGCCGAGCCGACCTTCGCCGGCTGGGCCAAGAACTACAGCGACTGGCTGCTGCCGTACATGCAGAGTGCCGCCATGTACGTCGGTGCTGCCGCGCTGGTACAGGTTGTGGCTGAAGCCGTCAGCAAGCAGCCGGCCGCTGGCCGCGTTGCCCACTAAGGGCGCGCCGGGCAATGGGTAACCGCCTCTCCAAGATCTACACCCGCACCGGCGACGATGGCAGCACCGGCCTGGGTGACGGCAGCCGTACCGGCAAGGATTCGCTGCGTGTCAACGCATACGGCACCGTCGACGAGGCCAATTCGGCCATCGGCGTGCTGTTGGCCGTGGACCTGCCCGAGGATGTGCGCACGCTGCTGACCACCATCCAGCACCAGTTGTTCGACCTTGGTGGCGAGCTCTGCATTCCCGGCCATGCCGCCATCCACGCCTCCGACATCGACGCGCTGGAACAGCACCTGGACCGCTACAACGACGACCTGCCGCCGCTGAAGGATTTCATCCTGCCAGCCGGCGGCGAAGGCGCAGCGCGTTGCCATCTGGCCCGTACCATCGTCCGCCGTGCCGAGCGTGAAACCGTGGCATTGGCCCGCGTCGAAGACATCCGTGCCGAGGCGGTGCGCTATCTGAACCGCCTGTCCGACCTGCTGTTCGTGTTGTCCCGTGTACTTGCCAGGGCCGGCGGCCATGGCGAAGTACTGTGGAACCACGAACGCCGTCACGGCTGATCCACCCCTCCCATACGACGCCGCGCACTGCGCGGCGTCGACGATTACAGTGCGGCCATGCTGGTATTCACCCACCCTGCCTGCCTTGAACATGACCCCGGCATCGATCACCCCGAGTCGCCGGAGCGCCTGCACGCCGTCATCTCGGCCCTGCGCGGCGAGTTCCCGGACCAGCTGGAGTGGCGCAACGCGCCGCCAGCCAAGCTCGGCGAACTGGCCCGGGTGCATACCCGTGAACTGATCGATTCGGTGCTGCAGGTGCAGACCGCACCGTTGCGGCGCATCGACCTGGACACCTTCAGCTCGCCCGGTTCGGCCAGCGCGGCCCTGCATGCGGCCGGTGCCGGCGTTGCCGCGGTTGACGCGGTGATGCTGGAAGAAGGCAACAAGCACGTGTTCTGCGCGGTGCGCCCGCCCGGCCACCACGCCACCGCCGATACCGCGATGGGCTTCTGCCTGTTCAACAACATCGCCGTGGCCGCTGCCTACGCCCGCGACAAGTACGGTCTGGAACGCATCGCCATCGTCGATTTCGACGTGCACCACGGCAATGGCACCCAGGCCATCTTCGAAGAAGACCCCAAGATCGCCTACTACAGCACCCACCAGTCCGGCCTGTTCCCGTATTCGGGCAATATGCGCGAGCGCGGGGTAGGCAATATCTGCAACATCCTGCTCCCGCCGGGCAGCGGCGGCTTCCGCTTCCGCAACACCTGGGCCGACGAGATGCTGCCGCAGATCGAGGGATTTCGGCCGCAGTTGCTGTTCATTTCGGCCGGTTTCGATGCGCATATGCGCGATCCGCAGGCCGATCTGATGGTCGAAACCGAGGACTTCGGCTGGCTGACCGCAGAGCTGGTCAAGCTCGCCGAACGCCATGGCAGCGGCCGCGTGGTATCCATGCTGGAGGGCGGCTACGACCTGCAGGCACTGCGCGAATGCAGCGTGGCGCATGTCCAGGAGCTGCTCGCAACCCGTTGATGGATGAACCTTGCCCAGCCCATCCGGCAGGCTTTCATTGCCCCCATGCAGACGATGCGGCAAGCTAGCGGCCGTTTTCCCCCGAATGCGAACCGCGTGCGCAAAGCTCTCCGCCTGCTTCCCCTGCCCTTGGGCATTGCCATCTGCCTGCCCGCCTGGGCCGACGATAAGCCGGTGAACTGGGGCCTGTGCCCGGCTACCGACACGCTTCCCGCCTTTGACGAGGCGCCGCCGGCGGATCCCGCCGCCGCAGCCAACCGCGAGAAGTTGCCCACCGACATCGAGGGTAACGAGCTCACTGGCACCAGCGCCGTACCGCAATACCAGGGCAATGTGCTGCTCAAGCGTGGCGACCAGTTCATGGGCGCCGACAGCCTGCGCCTGGATACCGAAAGCGGCAATTACATTGCCGAGGGCAATGTCCGATATTCAGATTCGTCGATTCGGATGGTCGCCGAGCGCGCCGAAGGCAATCAGGAAACGGACTCGCACAAGATCAGCGATATCCGCTACCAACTGGTTTCCCGTCGCGGTAACGGCTCGGCCGATTCGGTCGACCTGCAGGGCTCGACCGGACAGATGCACCACTCCAGCTATACCACCTGCGATCCCTCGCAGCCGGTCTGGAAGCTGGTGGCACCGCAGATCGATGTCGACAATGAAGAAGGCTTCGGCACTGCCCGCAATGCGGTG
Source organism: Stenotrophomonas sp. STEN083 (assembly GCF_056759195.1). Classification (NCBI taxonomy): domain Bacteria; kingdom Pseudomonadati; phylum Pseudomonadota; class Gammaproteobacteria; order Lysobacterales; family Lysobacteraceae; genus Stenotrophomonas; species Stenotrophomonas sp. STEN083. Next base: position 5,409 of record NZ_JBRRCU010000079.1, read on the forward strand.
CTGCGCGTGGGCAAGGTGCCCGTGCTGTACATGCCTTACTTCAAGTTCCCGATCGACGACCGTCGCATGACCGGCCTGCTCTACCCCAAGCTCAGCCTCTCCGGGCGCAACGGCTTTGATTACGCGCAGCCGATCTACTTCAATCTGGCTCCGAACTACGACGACACGCTGACCCCGCGCTACATGAGCAAGCGCGGGCTCATGCTCGACAACGAGTTCCGCTATCTGTATTCCGGCGGCCGTGGCCAGTTGGATACCACCTATATGGCGAACGACACATTGCGCGATCGCGATCGCGGCAGCCTGTCGTACCGGGGCTATCACAACATCAGCAAGAACTGGCAGGCCCGCGCCAACCTGGCCTGGGTCAGTGACGAGCGTTACGTCGAAGACTTTTCCAACCGCCTGAACGGCATCACCTCCTCCAATATGCAAAGCACGGCTGGCCTGTACGGCACCGGCCGTACCTGGACCGCCGGCATCATGGCCGACGAATGGCAGCTGACCGATTACACGCTGACCGAAAGGTCCCTGCCGTACAGCCGCCAGCCGCGCCTGTTCGCCACCTGGGATGAGGACTTCGGCCACTGGTTCGAGGCCGGCGTGTATGCCGAAGCGGTGCGCTTCACCCACGATGACATCCGCCTCAAGACTGTGGATGCGGATGGTGAATATGTCCGCACCGGTGACGTTACCCGGATGTTTGGCGGCTCGCGGCTGGATATCAAGCCTTATGTCTCGATGCCGCTCGGCGGCGCAGCTTGGTACATCACCCCGACCCTGGCATGGCGCTACACCGCCTATGACCTGGAACGCGGCTTGGCCGACGACATTCGCGCCCAGCAATTGCGTGCTGCCGGTATCAACCCCGCCACGGCTACCCCCGACCAGCTGCGCGGCAACACCTCGCCGCACCGCAGCCTGCCCATTGCCAGCATCGACATGGGCCTGTTCTTCGATCGCGAGACCACCCTCAAAGGCAAGTCCTACCTGCATACGCTGGAACCCCGGCTGTTCTACCTGAACACGCCGTACCGCGATCAGTCGGACCTGCCGCTGCTCGACACCCGCGCCTTCACCTTCAGCTGGGGCCAGCTGTTCCGCGACTCGCGCTACACCGGCGCCGACCGTCAGAACGATGCCAACCAGCTGACCACTGCGCTGACCACCCGCCTGATCCGGCAGGCCGATGGCCGTGAAAAGCTTTCGGCCAGCATTGGCCAGATCAGCTATTTCGAAGACTCGCGGGTGACCATCAATCCCGGCGACCCGGTGGTGAGCGAGAGCAAATCCGCCTGGGTGGCCGACGTCAATTGGGCCATGACCGATCGCTGGACCCTGGGCACCACCTACCAATGGAATCCCAAGTTCCGCAAGGAAGATCTGGCCAGCGTGCGTGCACGTTACCTGCTGCCCGACGACGGCGTGATCAACCTGACCTACCGCTACCGCGGCAACCCGAGCACCGGCAAGGAGCAGCTCAAGCAAGCTGACTTCTCCTTCCTGTACCCGATCAATCCGCGCTGGAGCGTCGTCGGCCGCTATTACTACTCCATGGTCGACAGCAAGCCGCTGGAAATCATCGGCGGCGTACAGTGGGACAGCTGCTGCCTGGCGGTACGTGCCTTGGCCCGTCGCTACGTCAAAAACCGCGAGGGTGACCTCAACAATTCGTTCCAGATCGAGTTCGTGCTCAAGGGCCTGAGCTCGGTCGGGCAGAACACGGACCGCACCTTGCGCCGTGCTATTCTCGGCTACAACCGAGACGACCTCTACCTCGTTCCGCCGAGCAACATCGAAGCGAACGACGACGACTACGATCCCAACCAGATTCCATGACCAAGACCCTTCCTGCAGTCCTCGCCACCTTGCTGGCGTTCTCCGGCGTTGCCGCCCCGGCTGTTGCGCAGCAGACGCAACCGCTGGATCGCATTGCCGCCATCGTCGACGAGGGCGTCATCCTGCAGAGCGAACTGCAGCGCGCGGTCGCCAACATCAAGGGCCAATACGCCGGCCGTGAAGCCCAGCTGCCGCCGGAATCGGTTCTGGAGCGTCAGGTGCTGGAGCGTCTGGTGCTGGTCAAGCTGCAGGTGGCTCGTGCCGAAAGCAGCGGTATCCGCGTCAGTGATGAAGAGCTCAACCACGCCATCGGCAGCATTGCCCAGCAGAACGGCACCACGGTTGATGGCCTGCGTCAGCGCCTGAGCCAGGACGGTATCGGTTTCTCCGACTTCCGTAACTCGGTGCGCGAGGAAATCATCACCCAGCGCCTGCGTCAGAGCTTTGCACAGAGCCGCATCAACGTCAGCGAAGGCGAAGTGGATGCTGCGCTGGCCCAGCAGAACGCAGGCGGCGCCCAGTTCCACCTGGCGCACATCCTGATTGCCGTGCCGGAAGGCGCGACTGCCGAACAGATCGCCACCGGCCAGAGCAAGGTTGATGGCGTCAAGGGCCTGCTCGACAAGGGCGAACTGGACTTCTCTGCTGCCGCCGTCCGTTACTCGGACAGCCCCAACGCGCTGGAAGGCGGCGACCTGGGCTGGCGCAGTGCCGACGAAATCCCCAGCGCGTTCGCCAACCAGATCAAGACCATGAAGGCCGGCGACGTGCTGGGCCCGATCCGTGGCCCCAGCGGCTTCCAGCTGCTGAAGCTGGTCGAAACCCGTGATGCCGGCGGCGCTGGCGACAGCGGCCAGAAGGTCACCGAATACCATGCCCGTCACATTCTGGTCCGCGTCACCGATCAGGTAGACGACGCAGCAGCCAAGGCCAAGATCGAGACCCTGCGTGCGCGTATTGCTGGTGGCGCCGACTTCCAGGAGGTGGCAAAAGAGTCCTCCGACGACACCAACAGCCGTGGTCAGGGCGGTGACCTGGGCTGGTTCCCGGCCGATGCCTTCGGCCCGGACTTCGGCAAGCAGGTTGAAAGCCTGACTGACAATGGCGTGGGCACTCCGTTCCGCACCGATGCCGGCTGGCATATCGTGCAGCGCGTGGCCACCCGTCAGACCGACGTCGGCGACAACAACAAGCGTGCCCAGGTTCGTGAACAGATCGGCCGCCGCAAGCTGGACGACGAGTACAACCGTTACCTGCAGGAACTGCGTGGCGAAGCCTACGTCAGCTTCCGCAGCGGCGACCGTGCCGAGGGCAATGCCGATACGGCAACCACCCCGGCCGGCGCGCCCGCAGAACCGGCCAAGCCCTGATCCATGATTGCCCAGCTCGCTCTGGTACCGGGCGAGCCCTCCGGGATCGGCCCGGAACTATGCATTCGTCTTGTCCAACAGCCGCGCAGTGACTGCCGGCTGTTGGCGTTTGCGGACCCCGATACGCTGCGGGCCGCCGCCAGCGCGTTGAGCCTGCCGCTGCAACTGCTACCCGAAGACGCCACTGCCAGCCGCCCCGGCGACCTGCGCCTGCGTGAAGTCCGCAATGCCGTGCCTTCGCAGTTTGGCCAGGTCGATCCGCGCAATGCGCGGGCGGTGATCGATGCCCTGCTCGGCGCCGGCCAGGCCTGTCTGGACAGCACCCTTGATGGCGTGGTCACCGGCCCGGTGCACAAGGCGGTGATCAACCAGGGCGGCATCGCCTATAGCGGCACCACCGAGCTGCTGGCCAACCAGGCCGGCGTCGAAGTGGTGATGATGCTGGCCAATGACATCGTGCGCGTGGCCCTGGCCACCACCCATCTGCCTCTACGTGAGGTCGCCGACGCCATCAGCGCCGACAGCCTGCGCAAGGTCATCAGCACCACCGATGCGGCCTTGCGCCGCGATTTCGGCCTGGCGCAGCCGCGCATCGCCGTGCTCGGGCTCAACCCGCATGCCGGCGAAGACGGCCATCTCGGCCGTGAAGAGCTGGACCTGGTCATCCCGCTGCTCGAGCAGATGCGTGGCGAAGGCCTGAACCTGATCGGCCCGCTGCCCGCCGATACCGCCTTCCTGCCAGCCAAACTGGCCGGTTTCGACGCGGTGCTGGCGATGTACCACGACCAGGGCCTGCCGGTACTCAAGTACAGCGGCTTCGAGCAGGCCACCAACATCACCCTGGGCCTGCCCTACCCGCGCGTCGCAGTGGACCACGGCACCGCCCTGGACCTCGCCGGCAAGGGCGTGGCCGACCCCTCCAGCCTGTTTGCGGCAACGGCGTTATGCGCGCAGCTGGCTGCACAACGTAAAATCAGCACATGAATTCAGATCACTCCCCGCGCACGGGCTTCACCGCTCCGGCCAAGAAGCAGCTCGGCCAGCACTTCCTGGCGGACAAGTACTACGTCGAGAAGATCGTCATGGCAGTCGACCCAAAGGGCGACGACCGTCTGGTCGAGATCGGCCCGGGCCAGGGCGCCATCACCTTCCCGCTGCTGCGCCGCCATCCCAAGCTCACCGTCATCGAGTTCGACCGCGATCTGATCGCGCCGTTGACCGAAGCCGCCGCGCCACTGGGCGAGCTGACCATCGTCCACAGCGACGTGCTGCGGGTGAACTTCACCGAGCTGGCCGCCGGCTCCACGATCCGTCTGGTCGGCAACCTGCCCTACAACATCTCCTCGCCGATCCTGTTCCACGCGCTGGACCATGCCGCCGCGATCTCGGACATGACCTTCATGTTGCAGAAGGAAGTGGTCGACCGCATGGCCGCCGGCCCGGGCAGCAAGGTCTACGGCCGTCTGAGCGTGATGCTGCAGGCATTCTGCGAGGTGCGCGCCTTGTTCGTGGTGCCGCCGGGCGCGTTCCGGCCGCCACCGAAGGTGGATTCGGCCGTGGTCCGGCTGATTCCGCGTGATCCGGCCACGGTTGGCATCAACGACCGCAAGCGCTTCGCGGATGTGGTCCGCGCCGCCTTCGGCCAGCGCCGCAAAACCCTGCGCAACGCCCTCAACGGCGTCATTGATCAGGCCCAGTTCGAAGCCGCCGGTGTGCGCAGTGATGCCCGCGCCGAACAGCTGGAAGTCGCCGATTTCATCAGGCTTGCCAACCTGCCGCACGAATAAGCGCTGCAAACACGCAATCCGATCACCTGCTTTTGCTTACACTCCTCCCATGGAAGAATCCCGCCACTACGCGATCGAGATCGAGGTCTCGCCTCGTTTCATCGACGACCAGTCGGCCCCTGAAGACGGCCGCTTTGCGTTCGCCTACACGATCCGCATCCACAACCGCGGCACCATGCCGGCGCGGCTGATCAGCCGCCATTGGCGTATCACCGACGGCGAAGGCCGGGTCGAGACCGTCGATGGCGATGGCGTGGTCGGCGAACAGCCACGGCTGCGCCCCGGCGAGGAGTTCCGCTACACCTCCGGCGTGATGCTCGGCACCGAGCGCGGCACCATGCAGGGCCACTACGACATGATCGCCGACGACGGCACCGAGTTCGCCGCACCGATCGCGCCGTTCGTGCTCGCCATCCCAAGGACGCTGCACTGATGGCGACCTGGGCAATTGGCGACCTGCAGGGCTGCTACGACGTCACCCAGCGTTTGCTGGAGAAGATCAACTTCGATCCGGCTGCCGACAAACTGTGGTTCGCTGGCGATCTGGTCAATCGTGGCGGCCAGTCATTGGAGACGTTGCGACTGGTGCACTCACTGCGCGAGCACAGCGTCACCGTGCTCGGCAACCACGACCTGTCCCTGCTGGCCATCGGTGCCCGCAGCGAAGAGGAACAACGCAAGGTCAACCCGGACCTGCAGCGCATCGTGCTGGCCGAGGACCGCGACGTACTGTTGGACTGGCTGCGCATGCAGAAGCTGGCCCACGTCGACCGCGAGCTGGGTTGGATGATGTTCCATGCCGGCCTGGCGCCGAAGTGGACCGTGGCCCTGGCCGAAAAGCACGCCCGCGAAGTCGAACTGCAACTGCACGGCAACGGCTACCGCAAACTGTTCCGCAACATGTATGGCGACAAGCCAGCATGGTCGCCGGGCCTGAGCGGCTACGACCGCTCGCGCGCGATCATCAACATCTTCACCCGCATGCGTTACTGCACCCCAAGCGGGCGCATCGGCATGGAAGACAAGGGCACCCCGGGCACACAGCCGCAAGGCATGTACCCATGGTTCGAAGTGCCTGGCCGGGTCGAGCGCGAACTGAAGATGGTCTGCGGCCATTGGTCGGCCCTGGGCCTGACCATCACCCAGGGCGTGCATGCGATTGATACCGGCGCTGTCTGGGGTGGCAAGCTCACCGCACTGCAGCTGGACAGCGAAGACCTGCGCGTCGTGCAGGTGCCAGGCCGTGATGTACCGGTGCCGGTGCCGGGCCAGCACCCACCGCGCAAGCCGCGTGCGGAAGCCAAGCCAGAAACCAAGCCCGAAGCCAAACCCGAATCGCGCGGTGAAACGCCCCGCCCCGAGCGCAGCGGTGAACAGCGCCGCCGCCCGCGCCGCCATCGTCCGCGTGGACGCAACGGTAATGGCAGCAACAACGGCAACAACAGCACGCCCACGCCGGACAACACCGGACCGGCTGCATGAACCCTTGGCCATCAGCACTGTTGCTGGTGGCCATCGCAATGTTTGCTGGCTGTCGTCCGCAGACGGATGGCGAGCAGACCAGTCCGCCGCCGGCAGTAATCGAATCCGCACCTGCAGCCGTTTCACCACCACTGGTTGCGGCAGCACGGGCGCAGATCGGGGTCACCACCCGCTACGATCCGGCTTATTTCTCCCTGAGCTATCCCAACGGCGATCCACCGCCTGATCGCGGCGTCTGTACCGATGTGGTGATCCGTGCCTTGCGCACGCAGGGCGTTGATCTGCAGCAGCGCATCAACGACGACATGCGCGGGAATTTCGCCGCCTATCCGCAGCTATGGGGACTATCGCGACCGGATCGAAACATCGACCACCGCCGCGTACCTAACCAGATGCACTGGTTCCAGCGTGAGGGCTGGGAACTACCGATCAGAGCACTCGCCAACGACTATGCGGCCGGGGACATCGTCGCGTGGAAGCTCAATGGCAACGGTCTGCTGCACGTAGGCATCGTCTCGGATAGGCGATTGGACGATGGCACCCCGCTGGTGCTGCACAACATTGCGCAGGGGACGCAGGAGCAGGATCTGTTGTTCCGGCACACGATCATTGGGCATTACCGTATGCCGGGGTGATTGTTGGGTTGGCTCTCAGCAAAGCGCTGAGAGCTGAGAGCTGAGAGCAAAGAGCTACCCCTCCCCAACCCTCCCCTTGGCTACGCCAAAGGGAGGGAGCTGATCGCGACAGCTGCAGCATCCCGCGCAGTCAATGCTGTTACCCCCTCCCTTTGGCGTAGCCAAGAGGAGGGTTGGGGAGGGGTAGCTTTTAGCTTCAGAACAACTCAGCGCCGCACGTAATGCACGAACCGGAACGCAAACGCATGCCGTTCATCGGCTGCATGCATCTGGCTGTCCACCTCGCGCCACAGCGCCGGATCCACTTCCGGAAAATGCGCATCGGCAACCACCTCGGTATCCACCCAGGTCAGGTGCAGATCGCTGGCCTGATCCAATAGCAGCCGATAGATCTCACCACCACCAATCACGCACAACTCATCAGCGCCCTCGCCCACAGCGATCGCCCGCGCCTCATCCAATGAAGCAACCGCACGCATGCCGGCAAACGGCACCTGCCCGCTTCGCGTCAGCACCAGATTGGTACGTCCCGGCAGCGCGCGGCCCAGCGACTCGGCGGTCTTGCGCCCCATCAGGATCGGCTTGCCGACGGTCAGTGCCTTGAAGTACTTGAAGTCATCCGGCAGATGCCACGGCATTGCATTGTCATGGCCAATGCCACGATTGCGGTCCAACGCGGCGATCATCGACAGCTTCATCACACCGCCACCGGCGCCTTGATTGCCGGATGCGGATCGTAGCCGTCGATGCGGATGTCGTCGAACTGGAAGCCGAACAGATCGGTCACGTCCGGGTTCAACCACAGCTTGGGCAGCGCGCGCGGTTCACGCGACAGCTGCTCGCGTGCCTGCTCGTAGTGGTTGGAATAGATGTGCGCATCGCCCAGCGTGTGCACGAAATCACCAACACCCAGCCCGGTCGCCTGCGCCACCATATGGGTCAGCAAGGCGTAGCTGGCGATATTGAACGGCACGCCAAGGAAGATGTCACCGCTGCGCTGGTACAGCTGGCAGCTGAGCTTGCCGTCGACCACATAGAACTGGAATAGGTTGTGGCAAGGCATCAGCGCCATCTGCGACAGCTCGCCCACATTCCATGCGCTGACCACCAGCCGACGCGAATCCGGATTGCGCTTGATCTCGTCTACCAGCCACTGCATCTGGTCGATCTCGCGGCCGTCGGCGGTGGCCCAGCTGCGCCACTGCTTGCCGTAGACCGGACCGAGATCGCCATTAGCGTCGGCCCACTCGTCCCAGATGTTGACCTTGTTGTCCTTGAGGTAGCCGATATTGGTATCGCCCTTCAGGAACCACAGCAGCTCATGGATGATCGAGCGCAGGTGCAGCTTCTTGGTAGTGACCAGCGGGAAGCCCTGGTTGAGGTCGAAGCGCATCTGCCAGCCGAACACGCTGCGCGTGCCGGTGCCGGTGCGGTCGGACTTCTCGGTGCCGTGCTCCATCACGTGCTGCAGCAGATCCAGATATTGCTTCATGCCTTCTTCTCTTCCAGTGGGAGCACCGGCTGCAACACCGGCGCGCGGCGAGACATTGCCAGCAACACCAAGCCCAACACGATCAACGGCAGGCTCAGGATCTGGCCACGGGTCAACCAATCAAACGCGACATAGACGCCGTTGTCGGGCATGCGCACAAACTCGACCAGGAAGCGGAAGCTGCCGTACATCAGCGCGAACAGGCCGGACACGGCATAACGCGGGCGCGGCTTCATCGAGTAGAACCACAGCACCAGGAACATCACCAGACCTTCCAGCAGCGCTTCGTACAGCTGCGAGGGATGGCGCGCGTACTGGCTGAGCAGGCCGGCAGCATAGTCCTGCTGGATCTGCGCAGCCGACAGCAGCTGCTCCATCGCCGGCAAGCCAGCGGGGATGTCCTTCAGCGGCGAATGCGGGAAGACCACGCCCCAGCCTGCATTGGTGAACTTGCCGTACAGCTCGCCACCAATGAAGTTGCCCAGTCGACCAAAACCCAGACCCAGCGGAACCAGCGGCGCAACAAAGTCGATGGTGTCGAAGAAGTGCAGCTTGTGCTTGCGCGTCCACCACCAGCCGGCGATCAGCACGCCAAGCAAGCCGCCGTGGAAGCTCATGCCGCCCTCCCACACCCGCAACAGGATCAGCGGATTGGCGAGGAAGTCGGCGGTTGCGTAGAACAGCATGTAGCCGATGCGTCCGCCCAGCACCACGCCCAGCATCGCGTAGAACAGCAGGTCGGAGAAGCCGTTCATGTCCACGCCCGGCAAACGCCCGGCCAGGATGCGTGAGCGGCCCAGCCACCAGGCAGCGGCAAAGCCAAGCAGGTACATGATGCCGTACCAGTGCACATCGATCGGACCCAGCGAGAAAGCGATGGGGTCTATGTCATGAAGAAAGAGCATGCGGGCACTGTCAGGCGAACCAGCCCCTATTCTCGGGGTAGCGGCCCTTGCCACTCAACCCATGCTTCAGCCGAACACCTGCGGGCGGTCAGGTAGCTCGTTGCGGGTGCGCCCTGCCGGGTCGGGTGGAAAGTGCGCCGACAGCAGCTGCGAGACCTCGGCCACCGCCGCCAGCACAGCTTCCTCGCGGGTATTCCCGGTCAGCTGCTCGCACAGGTGATCGCAGATCAGCTGCCATTGCGCAGCATCCACCCGCGCCTGCAGGCCACGGTCGGCGACAATCTCGATGGCATGGTCGGCCAGCAGCAGATAGATCAGCACGCCGTTGTTGGCCTCGGTGTCCCAGGTACGCAGCAGCGCGAAGGCATGCTCGGCACGGGCGCGGGGGCTGGTGTTCTTCCACAGCAGGGCCAACGGCAGGTCGGACTCGACCGCGAACATCACTTGGCCGCTGTGCAGGCGCTCGCCGTCGGCAATGGCGTGGGCGATCCGGTCCAGGCTGGCCTCCGGGAATGCGGCATGCGCGGAGGGAGCGAAGAAATGTCGTAACCAGCGCATCACCAGCTCCCCGAGGCGCCACCGCCTCCCGAACGTCCACCACCACCTCCCCAACCGCCACCTCCGCCGAAGCCTCCACCACCTCCGCCAAAGCCACCGCCACCGAAGCCGCCTCCGCCGCCCCAGCCACCGCCGCTGGCAAAACCACCGCTGGAGCCCCTGCCGAACGACAGCACGAACGCCACCAGCGCAGCCAGGCCACCACCAAACACCGACAACAGCAACCAACCGCCGGCACCGGCAACCAGCCCGGCGACCACACCGCGAATCGGCCGTGGCAGTTTGGCCAGCAACACGCGCATGAAGGTGGCGGCAACCACACCAATCATGATCGCGAACATGAAGATCGAATCACCACCGCCGCTGCCCCCGCCACCATCGCGGTTGCTGCTGACCGGCGTCGGCAGTTCCTCGCCATCGATGATCTTGACCAGCACCGCGCTGGCGGCAGTGATGCCGCCGGCGTAATCGTTCTGGCGGAAGTGCGGCACCAGGTATTCCTGGATCACCCGGTTGGCGATCGCATCGGGAATGGCACCTTCCAGACCATAGCCCGGCTCGATCCGCACCCGCCGATCGTCCTTGGCCACCAACAGCAGCACACCATCATCCACACCCTTGCGGCCAATCGCCCACTGGTCGAACACGCGCGTGCTGTACTGGGCGATGTCCTCAGGCTGGGTGGTCGGCACGATCAACACCTGCAACTGCGCACCCTTACGCTGCTGCAGGGCAAGCGCCTGCTGCTCCAGCGCCTGCTTCTGCGCCGCATCGAGGGTACCGGTGGTATCGACCACCGGCGAATCCAGCGGCGGGATCGGCGCCAGCTGCTGGGCCAGCAGCGGGCCTGCCCAGCCGAAGCCGAGCAGGCACAGCAACAGGCCGAACCGTTGCAGCAACGCGCTCATCGCGCGCGGCTCACTGTGCCGGCGCAGGCTGCGGCGGCGGCGGCGTCTGCTGCGGCGCTGCCGGCTGGCTGCCGAAGCTCACGGTCGGCGGCTGTGCGATCTGCGCCTCGTTGTCGACGGTGAAGTTGGGCTTGGCTGCGTAACCGAACATCTTGGCGGTGATCACCTGCGGGAACGAGCGGATGTAGGTGTTGTAGTCCTGCACCAATTGGATATAGCGGCCGCGAGCGACGGTGATGCGGTTCTCGGTGCCTTCCAGCTGCGCCTGCAGGTCACGGAAGTTCTGGTCGGACTTGAGCGTCGGGTAGTTTTCGCTGACCACCAACAGCCGCGACAGCGCGCTGCCCAGCTCGCCCTGGGCCTGCTGGAACTGCTTGAGCGAATCGGCATCGTCGGCATTGACCTGTATCTGCCCGACCTTGGAACGGGCATTGGTGACCTCGGTCAGTACCTGGCGCTCCTGCTGGGCATAGCCCTGCACGGTATTGACCAGGTTGGGGATCAGGTCGGCGCGGCGCTTGTACTGGTTGACCACCTCGGACCAGCCGGCCTTGACCGCCTCATCCTTCTGCTGGATGGCGTTGTAGCCACAGCCGGAAATGGAAATCACCGCGATGACAAGCAACATCAGGCGAAGGTACTGGCGCATGGGTCGGGCCCTGGATGGCTGGAGTGCCGAGCATGCCACGTTGCCTGTTCAAGGTTTGCAAAGGCCGGGGGACGGCAAAGTCCCTGGGCCAGGCGGTTGCAGGAGCGGGGGGGGGGGGGGGGCCGGGGAGGGTCCGCACCGGAATGTTAGAGCAGACCCACCACACGAGCCGCCGCTCGTCCCGCCCGCCGCGGAGCCAAGAAACAATCAATA
>NZ_JBRRCU010000080.1:0-16512 GCF_056759195.1 Stenotrophomonas sp. STEN083
ATGCTCGGCAGGGGCCCTACGGGCAATGCCCCTGCCGAGCATGGCTCGGCACTACAGTGCGCGTAGCAGCAGTGCCACGATTGCCGGTACGGCCTGGACGTAGAAGATGCGCGGGCTGACGCTGTAGGCGCCATAGGCACCGGCCACCACCACGCAGACCAGCGAGAACGTCACCAGCACCGGCTGCGCCAGTACCAGCCCGGCGATGATGCCCGCCGCAAGAAAACCGTTGTACAGCCCCTGGTTCGCCGCCAGCACGCGCGTGGCCTGCGCCTTCTCCGGCGTGTTGCGGAAGGTCTTCAAGCCCTGCGGCTTGGTCCACAGGAACATCTCCAGAACCAGGAAATACACATGCAACACCGCTACCAGCAGCGTCACCGCCATTGCACTTACGCCCAATACACTCATTGCCATCTCATCCTCGCAGCACAGCGGCAACCCGCCGCGGGGTAATCACTCAGCGATCCTGCGGCAGCTTCTTCTCTTCGCGCAAGACGCCCAGCGCCGACAGCGTCATGAACACCGCCACCGCGGCACCACCGACGAACACCGCCTGCGAACCAAACAGGGACAAGCCCTTGTGCACCCAAGCGAAGGTCAGGTCGGCACCACGGTAAACAACGGTATCGATGGCCGCACCGGCCTTGTAACGCCATTGCCGGTCCACCCGCGTATAGATCGTCTCGCGTGCCGGTTTACCCAGCGAGAATTCGCTGGCGCGGGTCAGCACCTGGATCACCGCCACCATCACCGGCAACGGTGATGCTGCCGCGATCGAGAAGCCGATGATGATCGCGAAACCCGGAATCAACAGCGCCGGCGCCACGCCATAACGTGACAGCAACCAGCGGGTCAGGCCCAGCTGGATGATCAGGGTCAAGGCATTCACCGCCAGGTCGATGCGCGAATAGAACGCGGTACTGGCCGCCGGATCGGTGATCATGCGCCGTACGATCGCCGCCTGCTCGTTGTACAGCATGGTCCCAACGCCGACCCCGAATATCACCATCAGAGCCAACCAGCGCAGCAGCGGCTCACGTGCGATCAGCTTCAGCCCGTCGAACACGCTGCCGCCCATCGGCTGCTCGCCATCGGCCAATTGCTGTTCGCGTTCGCGCTGCACCGCCCACGGCCGCAACTTCCAGATGCAGAACAGGCAGATCGACAGGAAGCCGGCCGAGACCAGCATCAGGTTGGCGATGCCGACGCGCTGCACCAGCGAGCTGGTGATGATAGGTCCCAGGAATGCGCCAACCGTGCCGGCCGCGCCGATGTAGCCGTAGAACGCACGCGCCTGCACGTTGGAGAACACGTCGGCCATGAAGCTCCAGAACACCGCCACCGCGAACAGGTTGAAGACGGTGATCCAGAAGAAGAACGCCATGCCGCGGCCAGGTATGTTGGCGCTGAACATCGCGTAGAACACGAACAGGGTGAAAATGAAGAAGCCATACACCAGCGGCAGGAACACCCGTCGCGGATAGCGGCTGACCAGCCAACCGTACAGCGGCTGCAGCACCAGCATGATCAGGAACACGCAGGAGAACAGGAACTGCAGGGTGAAGTCCTTCAGCGGCATGCCATGGGCCGCGAACCAGGCGATCAACCCGGGCGGGAACAAGGCCTCCATGTCCGCCGATGCCGCCATCGCCTCACGCACCGGGCGCAGCACGTAGTAGCCGCTGAGCAGGCAGAAGAAGTACAGGAACGACCACCAAAGCGGCGGTGAGCCGCGCAGCGCCAGCAACAAGCGCGACACAGCACCGGGTCCGCGCGGAACGGTCATGCGGCACCCCGGCGCAGCGGGTGGCGAGAGGACGGCGGCATCGGGTAACTCCGGTGGGACTCGGCAGAGCGCGTACGTTATCTAATGCACTGCAACATCGCCAGTGCGGCAGGGCTTACTCCGGTACAACGCGCCGTTCTATCCTGAGTGACCGGGGACGGAGAAGACCGTGAGCGAAGCAGGGAAGGAATTCGACTACATCATCGTCGGCGCCGGTTCGGCCGGCTGTGTGCTGGCCAACCGGCTCAGCGCCGACCCGCAGATACGAGTGCTGCTGATCGAAGCCGGGCCACGCGACTGGCACCCCTTCATCCACATGCCGGCGGGCATCGCCCGGCTGGTCAACAACCGCAAGGTCAACTGGAGCTACGACACCGAACCGGAGCCCGCGCTGGGCAACCGCCGCCTGTGGTGGCCGCGCGGCAAGGTGCTGGGCGGCTCCAGCTCGATCAATGCCATGTGTTACGTGCGTGGCGTGCCGGGCGACTACGACCGCTGGGCAGCGGCCGGCGCCAGCGGTTGGAACTGGGACAGCGTGCTGCCGTGGTTCCGCCACGCCGAGGGCAATGCGCGTGGCGCCGATGCGCTGCACGGGGCCGATGGCCCCCTGCAGGTAGCCGACCTGCGCCACGTCAATCCGCTCAGCCACGCCTTCATCGCCGCTGGGCAGCAGGCTGGCCACGCACCAAACACCGACTTCAACGGCGCCCAGCATGAAGGCGTTGGTCTTTACCAGGTGACGCAGAAGAACGGCGCCCGTTGCTCTTCAGCGGCTGCCTATCTCACCCCAATGCGCTCGCGCAGCAATCTGCAGGTAGTCACCGGCGCGCTGGTGGAACGGCTGCAAATCGACGCTGGGCGCGTTACCGGCGTACGCCTGCGTGTGGGCGGCAAACGCCAGCTGTACCGCGCAGCCGCCGAAGTGCTGCTCAGCGCTGGTGCGATCAACTCGCCACAACTGTTGATGCTGTCCGGCATCGGCCCGGCCGACGCGCTGCGCGCGCACGGCATCAACGTCCAGCTCGACCAGCCCGGCGTCGGTGCCAACCTGCAGGACCACCTGGATATCTGCACGCTGTACCGCAGCGTGCCCGGCGTCAGCTACGACCGCGCCAGCGAGATCATGATCGGGCTGAACTACTTCCTGCGCGGCCATCGGGGTGCCGGCACCAGCAACGTCGCCGAGGCCGGTGGCTTCGTGCGTTCGCGTTTCGCGCCGGATGAGCGTGCCGACATCCAGTTCCACTTCGTCCCGGCGATGCTGGACAACCACGGACGCAATCGCCTGCCCGGCGACGGCTACACCTTGCACGCCTGCTACCTGCATCCGCGCAGCCGCGGCCGCATCAGCCTGGCCAGCGCCGACCCGGCTGCGCCCGCGCGCATCAACGCCAATTACCTCAGCGACGCCGAAGGCTTCGACTTGAAGATGATGATCGAGGCTGCGCGCCTGAGCCGCGACATCCTGCAGCAACCAGCATTTGCACCGTGGCGCAAGGCGCCGTTGCTCCCGGCTGATGAGCACCTGGACGATGCCGGGCTGGAAGCGTTCATCCGCGCCAAGGCCGAGACCATCTACCACCCAATCGGCACCTGCCGTATGGGCAGCGACGAGGCGGCGGTGGTCGATCCGCAGTTACGGGTGCGGGGTATCGATGGATTGCGGGTGATCGATGCCTCGGTGATGCCGACATTGGTGAGCGGCAATACCAATGCGCCGACCATCATGATTGCGGAGCGTGCGGCGGGATTGATTCTGGGGTGAGGCCCAGTGGTTGTTGTCAGGGAGAAGCAAGCAGAGGCAAAAGCACACCCCTCCCAAGCCCTCCCCTTCGCCTTCGGCGAAAGGGAGGGAGACAAACTGCTCACGCAATCTGCAGCATTGCTGGTAAAGGGCAATGCAAGGTGGCGCAGATCGTCCGCAGCAGCTCGGCTTCGGCGATGTTCACGCGCTGGTTGTGGCTCACCGTTGCAGTCACCGCCTCCACCAGCAGCTGCTTGGCCAACGGGTCCATCGAATCCAGCGGTGCCCAAACCGCGTCAAGTGCCAGTACTCCGTTTGCCGGTGGCGCGTACGGCAGATGATCCTGCGGCAGGATGCGCTGCAGGCCGGCCAGGTAGGCGCGACGCGCGCCCGCTTCGTCGCCGGGGTTGCCGGCGCGCGCCACCACCGACAACAGGATGGCGAACTCGCGCTGCACGCCGCTGGCTTTGCGACGGCCGAAATGCAGGTGTCGCGACGGATCCAAGGCTGCTTGCACCTGCACCATCAACAAACGCGACAGGCAGTACTCGAACAACGAGATGCGTCCATCGGCGTGGGTCAGGGCATCGATACAGCGCATGAAGGCCGTCAGCTGCGGGCGTGGCAAGCTGCGCAGGGTCGGGAATGCCAAGGCCGCCAATGGCAGCCGTAGCGCGGCGTGCAGCTCGCGCAAGGGGCCTGCCGCGATGCTCAGCACACTGTTGGCCATCGGCTCGCCCAGTTGCTCGCTCACCGCTATCCGCTGGCGCGCGGCGACCGTCGCGTCGGCGTCCAGCAGCATCGCCAGCAACAACGGCTGCGCCGCATCACGCTCGCCGGCCAAAGCACGCAGTGTCGATGGCAGGCTGCCCGCCAAGCGCACAGCCTGCTGGTAGTCGTCATCGGCTGGCGTAGCCACCTGCGCAGCCACCAACGCTGGATCAACGGCCATCTGCTGCATGCCCGGCAACGGCGGCAGCAGCGCATCCACGCTGGGCGCATCGCGACCCGCCAGACCCAAGGTGCGGTCTTCGGCCAGTCCGTCGGGCGGCGCACTGAACCAGTTACCGCGCAGGGTCTGCAGCTGCTCCGGACGGAATGACGGCTCCAAACGCTGGATGCGTTCAACCAGCGGTGGATGGGTGGCAAACCAGCTGGACAGCCGCAACCCTTCGCCAAACAACATATGGCTGACTTCCTCGGCGCCGGCACGGTCGGCCAGATGCGAGCCGTCATCCAGACCGCCGATCTTTTTCAAGGCACCAGCAAGACCCTGGGTCTGCCGGGTGAACTGCACCGCAGAGGCATCGGCCAGGACTTCGCGCTGGCGCGATACCGCCGCCTTGATCAATCGACCGAACAACACGCCGATGCTGCCGATGGCGATGCCGGCCAAACCGATCAGCATCAGCAGGAACACCGGTCCAACACTGCGGCCGAAGCGCACGCGGCTGCCGCCGCCCATATGCAGCAGCACGCGCTTGCCGATAACACTGAGCATCAGGATGCCGAACAACACGCCCATCAGGCGGATGTTCAGGCGCATGTCGCCGTTGAGGATGTGGCTGAACTCGTGCGCGATCACGCCTTGCAGTTCATCACGGTTGAGCCGCTGCAGGGTGCCGCGGGTAACCGCGATGGCCGCATCGGCAGACGAATAGCCGGCAGCGAATGCATTGATGCCAGCCTCCTGCTCCAGCACATACAGACGCGGCATCGGCACGCCGGAGGCGATGGCGATCTCTTCCACCACGTTACGCAGCCGTCGCAATGCCGGATCACGGGTATCGGCGGGCACTTCGGTGCCGCCCATCTGTACGGCCACCACCTCGCCGCCCCCACGTAGCGAGCTGATCCGATACAGCGAAGCCAGGCCGATCAGCGCCAGCGTCACCACGCTGCTCCACAGCACGCCGCGCACGCTGCCGGTGCCGACCCACACCAGCACATCGACCATCAGCACGATGGCCAGAACCGCCAGCGCAAACAGCAGCACCAGTCGCCCGGAGTTACGCCGCGCCTGGGCCTGGTGTTCGAAGAAATTCACCCTGCGTCCCTGTTACGTCAGCGCCAGATTCAGAACTGCACCTTGGGCGCTTCGCGCACCTGCTCGCGCCTCTCCAGCGGAATATCCAGCAGCGCGGCGGTGGCGAAATTGAACATGTCGGCAAACACATTGGCCGGGAACGTCTCGCGCCGATTGTTGTAGCCCATCACTGCATCGTTGTACGCCTGCCGCGCGAAGGCGACCTTGTTCTCGGTGCTGGAGAGCTCTTCGCTGAGCTGCATCATGTTCTGGTTGGCCTTCAGCTCCGGGTAGGCCTCGGCCACTGCCATCAACCTGCCCAGCACGCCGTTCAACTGCCCCTGCGAGGCCGCCAGCTGCGCCATTGCCGCCGGATCGCCCGGATCGACCTTGGCTGCAGCCAAACCTGACTGCGCCGCGCTGCGCGCTGCGATCACTGCTTCCAGGGTCTGCCGCTCATGGCCCATGTAGGCTTTGGCGGTCTCCACCAGGTTGGGAATCAGGTCAAAACGCCGCTGCAGCTGCACGTCGATCTGCGCAAAAGCATTCTTGTAGCCGTTACGAGCCCGCACCAGCCCGTTGTAGATCCCCACACCCACCGCCACAACTGCGACAGCCACCACAAGAAAGATCAGCAATATCAACGCGATGCCCATTCATTCTCTCCCCGTTTGTGCATTGATGAAAAGCGGCGCTAGAATCGCCCACAGCAGTAGCTTACAGGCACCGATCACGATGAAAGACAAGAGCAAGCGCCGGCACATTCGCCCGGTGGCATCGGGATTGCTGGGGGTGTTGATGCCCTTTGCATTGTCGTCTACCGCGCAGACTCCCACTCCCGCCGCCCTGCCAGCCGAAGCATCAGCTGCCGTGGCGTTGCCGGTGAACCTGGAGAACGCGCCCGCACAATCGCCGACGCAGCCAATGCCTTACCGCACCGCGCTGCGCCCGGACCAGGTACAACCCCTGCCGGCCGACTTCAATGTCGCCGCCATCGAGTCGCTGGCCGAACAGCTGACCTACGGCAACCGCGTTCCCGGCATGGCGATGGCCATCGTCCAGAACGGCCGCGTGCTGTCGGCACGTGGCTACGGCGTTACCGATATCAGCAATCCGCAGGAAGTAGACGCGCACACCGTGTTCCGCCTGGCCTCGCTGTCCAAGGCCTTCGCCGGCACCATGGCCGGGCTGCTGGTCAACGATGGCACCCTGCGCTGGGACAGCAAGGTCACCGACTACGTTCCCGGTTTCCGCCTGGCCACACCCGAAGCCACCGACAAGCTCACCGTTGCCGATGTACTGAGCCAACGCGTCGGCCTTACCAGCAATGCCTATGACCGCGATGTCGAGGCCAACGCTGACTACTACACGCTTACCCAGAAGCTGGCCACCGCGCCGCTCAAGTGCGCCCCGGGTGATTGCTACTCCTACCAGAACGTCGCCTTCAGCCTGGTCGGCGATGTGGTGTTTGCGGCCTCGGGCAGCTTCTACGAGCAGGCCGTTGAGAAGCGCATCCTCAAGCCGTTGGGCATGAACGATGCCAGCCTCGGCCTGGCCGGTATCCAGGCCAGCTCGCGCTGGGCGCGTCCCCACGTACGCAGCCGCAACGGCTGGGTGTCGCTGACGCCCAAGCCCACTTACTACCGCGTGGCACCTGCTGCTGGCGTCAACGCCAGCGCCAGCGACATGGCGCAGTGGTTGTTGGCTCACACCGGCCACCGTCCGGACGTATTGCCGGCACCGCTGCTTGCAACGCTGCATGCGCCCTTGGTGAATACCCCTGGCGAAATGCGTTCGGGCTGGCGCCACCAGCGCCTGGACTCGGCGGGCTATGCACTGGGCTGGCGCGTATTCGATTACTCCGGTCACCAGGTGGTCTTCCATGCCGGTGCGGTGCAGGGCTATCGCGGCCTGGTCGCGCTGCTGCCGGAACGTGACCTGGGCATCGCCATCATGTGGAACGGCGAAAGCAGCCTGCCCAGCGGCATGATGCCGACCATCCTCGATCGCGCCATCGGCCTGCCGACGCAGCGCTGGCTGGACGTGGATACCGACTTTGGCAGCGACAACCTGATGGCCGAGGATGCCACTCCGACACGCGGCGGCAAGAAGGGCGCGTCTTCTGATCGTGCGGTGGCATCGCCGCGCTGAGTTGCGTGGTGGTTCCCTGCAGTGCAAGAAAGGCGGCCTCTGGCCGCCTTTCTTTTTGGACCGCTGACGCCGCTCCTATTTTGTAGGAGCGGCGTCAGCCGCGAAGCTGGTGGTGCTTGAACACCTCGGGGCAGTCGGCTTGCATGGAACCAAAATCGGAGGAACCAGATCTTCCAAGAGAACGCAGAGCCCGCCTGGTCGGATACCGGGTCGGCTTCGCGGCTAACGCCGCTCCTACAAACCGGTGTGCGCTATCCCGCCTGCTTTTGTGGGAGCGGCGTCAGCCGCGAAGCAGGTGGTGCTCGAACAACCCGGGCAGTCGGGTTGCACGGAACCAAAATCGAAGAAGCCAGATCTTCCAAGAGAGCGCGAAGCCCGCCTGATCGGATGCTGCCCGGCTTCGCGGCTGACGCCGCTTGCGGGATTTCGCCTGGTCGAGCCCCTTGCCGAGCATGGCTCGGTAATACCGCAACGGCTGACCTGATCGGTAACCGCTGCTGCGGTTCGCCCATAAAAAAACTCCCTCCCCGCTGGGCAGTCGGGGAAGGAGTTTCAGGTCTTGCTAGTGAAGCTGGATCAGATCAGCGGCGCCGGGGTAGCCGGCAGCGCTACCGGAGCGGCCTTCTTCTTGCGAGCGGCCGGCTTCTTCTTCGCAGCAACCTTCTTGGCGGCCGGCTTCTTGGCGGCAACCTTCTTTGCAGTCTTCTTTACGACCTTCTTGGCAGCTGCCTTCTTGGCAACCTTCTTTACGGCCTTCTTGACGGTCTTCTTGGCTGCTGCCTTCTTCACGGTCTTCTTGGCTGCTGCCTTTTTGACGGTCTTCTTGGCAACGGCCTTCTTGGCGACCTTCTTCACTGCCTTCTTGGCGGTTGCCTTCTTGGCAACCTTCTTCACGGCAGCCTTCTTGGCGACTTTCTTTACCGCCTTCTTGGCGGCCGGCTTTTTAGCTGCTTTCTTCGTAGCCATGGTTTGTTCCTCGTCAGTGATCTATGGAATTGAAATGCCCAGTTGAAGCAAATCCGCGGTGTTCGGCGGAGGACCGACGACGCGTCTAGCGCATCGTTACGGATACAGAAACACCCGCAACGGGTTCCGCTGCAGGTGCCAGATAGAAATCAGGGGGGTGTTTCGCGGAAGGAAGCGAGTCCTGCTCCACCATCAAAAAAATCCTGGCGGACGTCCAAGTTGTGCTTCGCGTCTGAATGTTGATCCGGCTCACTCGCTTCCGCAGGAAAGGTCTGCTGGGCGAAACCTAATCACGGTTTTTTTTACTGTCAACTATCTTTGCAAATTATTTTTCGGAAGCCTTCAGCCTTCCGCACCCGGCCACGTGCCGCCACAGCCCGCCACTTGCACCCGTAGACGCCACGTCTGCAAGCTTCAAAAAAAACACAAAGTAAAAAAACATCGGTAAAAGTGCACTATTCGTTTCAACGCCAGCAACACGCAGCTGTGTTGGCGCTACACCAATGGCATCTCAATGCATGCGACCGACAGCCGCGACGGGCCGGTTCCAGCACCCAAAAAAAAGTTTGCCGAAGGCAAGGCTTTAGCTGTGCGATGGATCATTTTGCGCAAACTTTTTGGACCACTTCGCACTCCGCGACAACACCGATCAGAACCGCATTGCGTCGACTGGCATCCGCATCGACGTCTCATCGCCAGCCACTCATCACCAGCGATCATCACGTGATGCTGACACCGGCATAAAAAAAACGGCCGCTGATAGCGGCCGCTTTCCGGATCACGACAGGACTCAGTGGTCCTCGTTTTCCAACATCTCGGCATAGTCATCCGGGCCGAGCAGGTCGTTCAACTGATCCGGATCAGACAGCTCGACCACGTACAGCCAGCCGTCGCCGTAAGCATCTTCGTTGATGGTTTCCGGCTTGTCGGTCACCGCTTCGTTGACTTCGACAACGGTGCCGGACACCGGGCTGTAGACGTCGGATGCAGCCTTCACCGACTCGACCACCGCTGCGCCAACGCCAGCCTGCACGCTGTCACCGACAGCCGGCAGTTCGACGTAGACCAGGTCACCCAGCAAGCCCTGGGCATGATCGGAAATACCGACGGTAACGCGGTTGCTGCCTTCGACACGTGCCCACTCGTGGGACTTGAGGAACTTGAGGTCGCCAGGGATCTCGCTCATGGAACTACTCCGGAAAAACGGTGGTCGGGATGAATCGCTAGTTTAACGAACCGGAAGCAAGGTCGCTTCCGGTCCGGTCCTACAGGTCAAAGATTGATGCCGGCCTGCGGCTGGCCGTCACGCACGAACGGGAACTTGACGATGCGCACCGGCACTTCCTTGCCACGGATGTCCACCCGCACATCACCCGGCGCACCAGCCGGCACCCGCGCGAAGGCGATCGCCTTGCCCAGCGTCGGCGAGAAGGTACCGGACAGGATCTCGCCTTCGCCATTGGCGGTGAGCACTTTCTGGCCGTGGCGCAGCACGCCCTTCTCGTCCATCACCAGCCCGATCATCTGCCGCGCGTTGCCTGCTGCCTTCTGCGCTTCCAGCACCGCACGACCGGTGAACGCGCGCGGTGTGCCATCTGCCAGGTCATCCAGCGCCACAGTCCATGCCAGCGCCGCCTCGTACGGGGTGATGGCTTCGTCCATGTCCTGGCCGTAGAGATTCATGCCGGCTTCCAGACGCAGCGTGTCGCGTGCGCCGAGGCCGGCCGGCTTCACGCCAGCAGCCAGCAGCGCATTCCAGAACGCGACGACCGCGCTCTGCGGCAGCAGCACTTCGTAGCCGTCTTCGCCGGTGTAACCGGTACGTGCGACGAACAGTTCAACCCCGTCGGTGGCGCTGACGTCCAGCGCGGCGAAGCGGCCGAGCTTGTCCAGCGCGGCGCGATCCGACTCCGCTACCAGGCCGGCGACAAGCGCACGCGCCTGCGGCCCCTGCACAGCGATGATGGCCAGGTCTTCGCGTTCGATTACTTCGACGCCGAAGGCTTCGGCGTGCTGGCGGATCCAGGCCAGATCCTTCTCGCGGGTGGATGCATTGACCACCATGCGGAACATGTCCTCGGCCAGGAAATAGACGATCAAGTCATCGATCACCCCACCCTGCGCATTGAGCATGCACGAGTACAGGGCCTTGCCGCGGACCTTGACCTTGTCGATGGAGTTGGCCAGCAGCTGGCGCAGGAACTCACGGGTGCGCGCACCCTTCAGATCAACCACAGTCATGTGGCTGACGTCGAACATGCCAGCGGCGCCGCGAACCAGGTTGTGCTCGTCGATCTGCGAGCCGTAATGGATCGGCATGTCCCAACCGCCGAAGTCGACCATCTTGGCGCCGAGTGAGCGGTGGGTTTCGTTGAGCAAAGTCTTCAGGGTCATGGCCGTTCCACACTAAGGGGACGGCCATTATCCCAGATGGTTACTTTTAAAACCTGCGGCACTGCCACAACGGCAGTACCGCAGCGGTATTCAGACTGGCTGCACCTTCAGCGTCATGCCATCCACGGCCACCACGCGAACCGCGCTGCCCTGCGGCAGATCGGGGCCGGCGACCACCCAGAACGCATCGTCCACCTTGGCCCGGCCGACACCGGCGCTGATCGCCTGCTCCAGCGTCACCACCCGCCCGATCAGCTGCTCGGCGCGACGGTTGAGCAGGGGCTGGTCGCTGGGCCGCGCACGTTGCCGGAACCAGGTGCGATAGACCTGGATCGAGACAAAGCTCAGTACCACGAACAGGATCACCTGCAGCAACACGGTCATGCCGTCGATCGCCCAGACGGTGAGGAACACGGCCGCTGCGGCGATGCCCATCCACAACATGAAAGCCCCCGGCGCCAGCGCCTCGGCGGCAAACAGGGTCACCGCCAGCGCTGCCCAGATCACCACTTCCCAGCGCATGGCTCAGCGCCCCAGCGGCGGCGGGTTGCCGCGTGTCGGCTGCTTCGCTTCGCCTTGCTTGGCGAAGGCTTCCTTGGCCAGTTCCGAAATACCCGCAATGGAGCTGATCACACCGGTCGCCTCCATCGGCATCAGCACCAGCTTCTGGTTGGGCGAATTGGCCAGTTCACTGAAGGCTTCCACGTACTTCTGCGCGATGAAGTAATTGATCGCCTGCACGCTGCCATTGGCGATGGCATCGGACACCATCGCGGTCGCCTTGGCCTCAGCTTCGGCCAGACGCTCGCGCGCCTCGGCATCGCGGAACGCAGCCTCCCTGCGCCCTTCTGCTTCCAGCACGGCGGATTGCTTCTGGCCTTCGGCGCGCAGGATCTCCGATTGGCGGATACCTTCGGACTCCAGAATGGCAGCGCGCTTGTTCTGCTCGGCCATCTTCTGCTGCTGCATCGACTGCACCAGGTTGGCCGGTGGCTGGATGTCCTTGATCTCGATGCGGGTGACTTTGACCCCCCACGGATTGGTGGCATGGTCGACCACGTTGAGCAGCTTGGCGTTGATGGTTTCGCGCTGGCTCAGCGACTCATCCAGGTCCATCGAGCCGATCACGGTACGGATATTGGTCTGCACCAGCGCAATCATCGCCACTTCCAGGTTGGCTACTTCATAGGCCGCCTTGGCCGCATCCAGCACCTGAAAGAACACCACCCCATCCACCCGCACCACCGCATTGTCCCGGGTGATGACGTCCTGGCTGGGTACTTCCAGCACCTGCTCCATCATGTTCACCTTGCGACCGACACCGTAAACAATCGGAATCAGGAAGTGCAGACCGGGGGTCATCGTGTGCGTGTACTTGCCGAAGCGCTCCACGGTCCATTCGTAGCCCTGCGGCACCATCCGCACCGTCTTGAACAGCACGATGATGCCGGCCACCACGACCACCAACGCCAACAACCCTGCTCCGCTGCCCATGAGATCGCTCCTTGTGCTGATTGATGGGCCGAGTATAGCGACAGCCCCGGAAACAACTGGGCAGGCGCTTACAGCCGCACCCGCCCGCGCAGGATGTCGACGAACATCACCCAGTCACCGGCAAATGAATAGAAGGGGTGGCGAAAGGTCGCCGGCCGGTTCTTCTCGAAGAAGAAGTGCCCGACCCAGGCAAAGCCGTAGCCGCATAACAGCGCGAACCACAGCCAGCGCAGTTGGCCGCTCCACAGCAGCATCGCCACGCAGAGCAGCACGCCGCAGCTGCCGATGAAGTGCAGGCGACGACTGACGACGTTGCTGTGTTCGCCCAGGTAGAACGGGTAGAACTCACGGAAACTGCTGAAACCTGACATGGCCTGCACCCAAGGCTGGATGCCTCCAGCATAGGCGCTTCAGTTGCTGCGCGGGGCGAACATGATCACCGCCATGCCGAGCAGGCAGAGGCCGCCGCCGAGCAGGTCCCAGCGGGTGGGTTTGACCGAATCCACCAGCCATAGCCACAGCAGCGCCATGCAGACATAGACGCCGCCGTAGGCGGCATAGACGCGCCCGCTGGCAGCCGGATGGAGGGTCAGCAGCCAGGCGAACAAGGCCAGGCTGGCAGCAGCCGGTAACAGCAACCACGGGCTGCCCTGCTGCCGCAGCCATAGCCACGGCAGGTAGCAGCCGACGATCTCGGCCAACGCGGTCAGCAGGAACAGCGCCAGGGTTTTCACTTCGCCGCGTCCTTCTCCTGCTGCTTCACCTGCAGCCACAGTGCTTCCTGCTGCTGCAGGTCGAGCTGCGACATTGTTTTCCCCTGCGCAGCCGCCAGCGCCTCCATTGCGCGGAAACGGCGTTCGAACTTGTGATTGGCATGACGCAGGGCGGTGCCGCTGTCTACCTTGGCGTGGCGGGCAAGATTGGCGCAGACGAACAACACATCACCCAGTTCTTCCTGCAGCCGGGTCTGGTTGTCCACACCGGTTGCGGCAAGCTCGAACTCGGCCTGCACTTCGTCGATTTCCTCGCGCAACTTGTCCAGCACCGGCACTGCATCCGGCCAGTCGAAGCCGGTGCGGGCGGCACGCGACTGCAGCTTGGTAGCGCGCAGCCACTCCGGCAGTCCACGCGAAATACCGGCCAATGCAGACCCATCCTGCTCGCCCTTGGCGGCACGCTCGCTGCGCTTGATCTCGTCCCAGTTGGCCAGCACTTCGTCGGAATCGCTGACCTCGGTGTCGGCAAAGATATGCGGGTGGCGGCGGATCATCTTGTTGCTGATCGAGGCCACAACATCGGCGAAATTGAATGCACCCTGCTCGCTGGCCATCTGTGCGTGGAATACCACCTGCAGCAGCAGATCGCCAAGCTCGTCTTTCAGGTCCGGCAAGTCATTGCGGTCGATGGCGTCGGCCACTTCGTAAGCCTCCTCCACCGTGTACGGCGCAATGCTGGCGAAGTCCTGTTCCAGGTCCCACGGGCATCCGCCATCGGGATCGCGCAGGCGCGCCATGATCTGCAACAGGGTCTGGATATCGGTCAGTTCGGACATGCGCGCATCACCTTTGATTACGAATACGCCGGCAATCGCCGGCGTTTGAAGTTCACTGCAGGCAGCCAGTGGCTGGGCGTCAAAGCCCGGCCACCCACTCCTGCCACGGCAGCGAAGCATCGCCCAAGGCAACGAAGTCGCCGTTGAGCAGCCGCGGGCGTTGGTTGTAGGCGAATGGCACACCGTCATCGGCAGCCAACACCACACCACCTGCGGCTTCCAGTACGCACTGACCGGCTGCGGTATCCCATTCACTGGTCGGCCCAAGGCGCGGGTACACGTCCAGCGTGCCTTCGGCGATGCGGCAGAACTTCAGCGAGGAACCCTGCGCGATCAGCTCGATCTCACCCATCCGCGCCAACAAGGTCGCCGTGCGCGCACTGGCGTGCGAGCGGCTGGCGGCGACCCGCAACGGTGATGCCGGTGGCACCCGCGTGGTGATCGCATCCTGCTGTTCACCGCTGCGGCGCCAGGCCTGGCCACCGCGCTGCGCGTGCCAGATGACCTCGGTCACCGGCGCCTGCACCACGCCAAACACCGACACGCTACGCTCGATCAGCGCGATGTTGACGCTGAATTCGCCATTGCGCTTGATGAACTCGCGGGTACCGTCCAGCGGATCCACCAGCCAATAACGCTGCCACTGGCGGCGCGTCTCCCACGGCAGCTGCGCCGATTCTTCGGACAACACAGGGATATCCGGGGTCAGTCGCCACAGACCGTCCACGATCAACCGGTGCGCGGCCAGATCGGCGGTGGTGACCGGGCTGTCGTCGGCCTTGTGCTCGATATCGAAGCCGCTGGCATAGACCTGCATGATCGCCGCGCCTGCGCGCTGGGCGACATCCAGCACGCCTTCGCGCAGGGCGTCATCAACTACAGCGTTCATGCGCCACCTCGCAACCACTCACGGGCAATGAACAGGGCCGCCAGCGAGCGTCCTTCGGAGAAATCTTCACGCAGCATCAGCTGGTCCAGTTCGGCCAGCTTCCACGGCACCACTTCCAGTTCTTCGGGCTCATCGCCAGGCAGACGCTGCGGATACAGGTCGCGCGCCAGCACCAGCGTGGATTGGTGACTCATATAAGTAGGTGCCAGGGTCAGGCTGCGCAGCGCATCCAGCCTGCGCGCGCCGTAACCGGCCTCCTCCTTGAGTTCGCGGTCGGCCGCTTCGATGGGCGTTTCCCCTTCATCAATGCGCCCTTTGACCAGGCCCAGCTCGTAGCGATGCAGGCCGGCTGCGTATTCACGCACCAGCAGCACAGTCTCTTCATCAAGCATCGGCACCACCACGACAGCGCCGTGGCCGCCACTCACCAGACGCTGGAAATGGCGGCGCTCGCCGTTGGAGAACTCCAGATCCAACTGTTGCTGGCGGAACGGACCGATGTGTTCTTCGACCACGTTATGGATCTGTGGCAGGCGGCGACTCATGCGCCACTCCGGGCAAAACGACGGTGGATCGATAGAATGCGCATTGGCAGATACGTTTTCATGACGTTGAAATGCTAGCAGACCCAGCCGCTTCCCATGCGGCACCGCCTTTGCGAGAACTCCCATGCGCCTTACCCGTTGCCCGATTGAACTGCCGCTCGCCACCGGCCAGACCTTGTCCCTGCCTGAGGATGTGGCCAACCATCTGGTCCGGGTGATGCGCCTGCGCGAGGGCGAAAGCTGCGTGTTGTTCAATGGCGATGGCCACGACTATGCAGCCACCATCAGCGCGATCAGCAAGCGCGAGGTACAGGTACACATAGACCGTGCCCAGGCCGTCGACAACGAATCACCGCTGGCGATCACCTTGCTGCAGGGCATAGCGCGTGGCGAGAAGATGGACCTGATCCTGCAGAAGGCCACCGAACTGGGGGTCAGCGGCATCATCCCGGTCAACGCCGAGCGCACCGAAGTAAAGCTGGACGCGGCCCGCGCCGAGAAGCGCATCGCGCATTGGCGCAATGTGGTTGGCTCGGCCTGCGGGCAATCCGGTCGCGCACGGATTCCATCCATTGGCAGCCCGCAGGCGCTGGCTGCGGCGGTGGCGGCATTGCCGGAACAGACACTGAGGCTGACGCTGGACCCGCTGGGCGAACATCGCCTGGCGTCGCTGCCGGCCGCACCGGCCAACGGTGTGGTGATCGCGATCGGTCCGGAAGGAGGCTGGTCACCGCGCGACCGCCAGCAGCTGAGCGAGGCCGGCTTCCAGGGCCTGCAGTTGGGTCCGCGCATCCTGCGCACCGAGACCGCCGGCTTGGCAGCAATCGCCGCCCTGCAGGCGCAGCTGGGCGACCTGTAGAGCCGAGATCCTATGTTCGCGGTCAAGCCTGCTGGAAGCAGGCTTGACCTACTCTCAGCATGGTCGGATCGAAATCCCGGCCGCTCTTGAGAACACCCCACGCGAT
>NZ_JBRRCU010000081.1:0-16341 GCF_056759195.1 Stenotrophomonas sp. STEN083
AGCTTCCCCGGCAATGCCCCTGCCGCGCAGGGCGGGGCAATACATGTTTGGTGCTGCCGAGCAGGGCTCGACACCCAACGAACGCCGAAAACCCACAAGCCCCGGGAAACCGGGGCTTGTGCGTTTTTGCGGTTTTGGAATCACTTGCAGCAAGGCGCTAAAGCTGCCGGAAAAGCTGCCGTTATTGGTATCAGCAGCGGTGCTAAGGCTCTTCTTACCCCCGCCCACTGCACCCAGTACCGGCCAGGTGATGTGCCGGACCCAACGCCACATAGGAAGCTCGAATCATGGCACAAGTCATCAACACCAACATCATGTCGCTCAATGCTCAGCGTAACCTGGGCACCAGCGGCTCCAGCCTGGCCACCTCGATCCAGCGCCTGTCCTCGGGCCTGCGCATCAACAGCGCCAAGGACGACGCCGCCGGTCTGGCGATCTCCGAGCGTTTCAGCACCCAGATCCGCGGCATGGACCAGGCTGCCCGTAACGCCAACGACGGCATCTCGATGGCGCAGACCGCCGAAGGCGCGCTGACCGAAATCGGCAACAACCTGCAGCGTATCCGTGAGCTGTCGGTGCAGTCGCGCAACGCCACCAACTCGCCTTCCGACCGTGAAGCCCTGAACGCCGAAGTGCAGCTGCTGAAGGCAGAAATCCAGCGCGTGTCCGAGCAGACCAACTTCAATGGCACCAAGCTGCTGGACGGCAGCTTCCAGGCACAGTCCTTCCAGATCGGCGCCGACCAGGGCCAGACCATCGATATTGCCCAGATCGCCAATGCCAATATCAAGGACCTGGGCAACTGGAACCGGGTTGATACCGCTGCAGCCGCCTCAGCTGTTGCACCGACCGGCACCGTAACCGCCGGCGGCACTGGCGAAATCGACCTGACTGCACTGGCCGTGGACACCACCAATGGTGTTGCTGGTTTCAACATCGACATCAACGGCACAACGGTCAACGTGACCGCCACCGCCTATGCTACTGACGCAGCCACCACTCAGCAGGCTGTTGCCACCAAGGTTGCTGGCCTGATCAACACCGCGACCGGTGGCACCGTCGCCACTGCCACGGCAGGAAAGATCGCCCTTGACAATTCCGACGCTGGCGCAAAGGCACTGTCGGTCAAGGCCGCAGGCAGCCAGTTCGCCAGCGCCTCGGTCAGCGGCGAGAGCGTCGCTTTCGATGCTGGCACTTTCACCCTGGCGGGCAAGAAGGGCGAAGTCACCATCAACTTTGGCGCTGCAGGCAGCACCGCACAGCGTGCCAGCGACCTGGTCAAGGCAATCAACAACCAGAGCTACAACACTGGCGTCAGCGCGTCGCTGGACAAGAACGGCCAGCTGGCCTTGTCGTCTTCGCTCGGTGACTTCAAGGTATCCGGCACGGCGGCGGATGTGCTGAAGCAGACGGGCCTGACCACGGGCGACACTGCCGGCGGCGCCGTTGGCAGCGCGTGGGCGGGCGGAGCAGCAGCAACCGGCTTCGCTGACCTGGACATCTCCACCACCGCCGGCGCCGACAACGCGCTGAACGCAATGGACGCAGCCCTGAGCACCATCAACTCGGCACGTGCCGACCTGGGCGCCGTGCAGAACCGCTTCACCTCGGTGGTTGCCAACCTGAACACGTCCTCGGAAAACATGTCTTCGGCCCGCAGCCGTATTCGTGACACCGACTACGCCAAGGAAACGGCAGAACTGACCCGCACGCAGATCCTGCAGCAGGCCGGTACCGCCATGCTGGCCCAGGCCAACCAGACCAGCCAGAACGTGCTGAGCCTGCTGCGCTGATCCAGCAAGCAACACTCTCCACGCCGGCGTGAACACGCCGGCGTGACACAGGCCCCGCCAGCAATGGCGGGGCCTGTTCGTTATGGAAGCAGTACACCCCAGCGCCAGGACTACGGCATCGAAGCCGGCACCTGGACAACTCGATCGAGCGCTATCAAGGACCAGCCACCTCCGCCTTGGCGGGATCCGCCATGACCTGCCCTGCGCGAGCACCCGTACGCGCTGGCACGGCGCTTGCAGATGACTGCGCAACCACGCGGCTAAAGCTATGCCGCCGCGTGCCGATATCCGGGGTGGCAGCTGCAGTTGCACCCCCTCGCCGAAAGAGGAAAACCCATGGCTACGTCTTCCCTGTCCACCATTGGCTCCGGCTTGGACATTCCCACCATCGTTGCGCAGCTGGTTGCCGCTGAACGCGCACCGGCAGCCAACCGCATCAACAACCAGGGAACCGCCGCCACCGCCAAACTCTCGGCGCTGGGCAACATCAAGAGCTCGCTCAGCTCCTTGCAGACGGCGATGGACGCCATGGGCAAAGCCGCCGACCTGCGCGCGTATAAAACGTCGGTACCGGAAAAGAGCGGCTTCTCCGCCACCATCGTCACCGATCCCTCCACCGGCAAGACCTTGGCGGCTGCAGGTACCTACAACATTGAAGTACTCAGCCTGGCGCAGCCGCAAAAGCTCAGTTCCGGAGCTTTTGCAGCCGAAACTGTGGTGGGCGACGGCAAGCTGTCGATCGCCTGGGGCGAGAAGGATTCCCTATCGGTTGATATCGCCCCGGGCAGCAACCTGGCCAGCATCGCCGCCGCCATCAATAGCGCCGCCGGTGGCAAGGGCGTCAATGCCACCGTCATCACCGCCAACGATGGTCAGCACCTGGTGCTCAATGCCGTCAATGCGGGTACCGAGGGTGCATTGACGGTCACCGCCAGCGGCGGCAACGGCGGTCTTTCCGCGCTGACCTGGGACGGCAGCAGCGGCGGCATGTCACAGATCAGCGCCCCAACCAACGCGCACGTGCGCGTGGACGGATTTGAACGCGAATCCAGCAGCAACAGCATCAGCGACATCATCGCCGGCGTGACCCTGGAACTGACCAAGGCCGAGGTCGGCACCACCACCGCGCTGACCATCACTCAGAACAACGAGCCGTTGAAGACAGCTGTGCAGGCCTTCGTTACCGCGTACAACGCCTCGACCAGCCTGCTCAAGACCTCCAGCGCCTATGACGCAGAGAAGGACAAGGCATCGGTACTGACCGGCGACTCGATGGTGCGCGGACTGCAGCAGCAGCTGCGTGGCCAGCTCAGCGCCAACGTCATCGACCTCAAGGAGTTGGGACTGACCATCACCAAGGATGGCACCCTGTCACTGGATGCCAGCGTCTTCGACAAGGCAATGGCCAAGAATCCCGCCGCCGCCGAGGCTCTGGTAGGCAAGAGCGGCAAGTTGTATGAAGGCATGAACAGCATCCTCAAGAGCAACCTGGACAGCGGCACCGGCACCTTGGTGCAGCGTACCGACGCGCTCAACAAGGAAATCAAGAAGCTCGGCAAGCAACTCGACGATCTCGACGCGCGCATGGAAAAGGTGTCCGCGCGCTACACCGCTCAGTTCACTGCGATGGACAAGCTGGTGTCACAGATGCAGGGCACCAGCAGCTACCTTTCACAGCAGCTTTCGGCGATGTCGGGCTGATAGCCCAGGACGGGCTCAAGCAATACGCATTGATGGCCGATAGCAGATCACGCCACACAAACGATGTATCGGCAGTCGTTGCCTTCACTGCACGAACACCAGGAGATTGAGTACATGTATGGTCCCAGCCGCAATTTCGCCGAGCAATACCGCCAGATCGGCGTTTCAACCCGGGTAGTGGATGCCGACCCTCACAAGCTGGTATCCCTGCTTCTGGAAGGTGCCAGCGAGCGCATGCGGCGTGCCGAGGCGTTCCTTGCCAAGGGCGACCAGGCATTGAAGGGCAAGGCGATTGGCGAAGCCTGCGCAATCGTTGGTCAGCTCAACGGCTCGCTTGATCACGTCGCGGGTGGCGAGGTTGCGGGTAATCTTTCCGCGCTCTATGACTACATTGTACAGCGCTTGACCGAAGCCAACCTCAACAACGATGTTGCCGCACTGCAGGAGTCATTGTCCTTGGTAAGTGAGATCGAATCTGCCTGGAACGCCATCCCCTCCGAGCAACGCAGCGCATCTACCGCAGGCGGAGCACGCTGATGGCCAACACCGTCAACGAAATGCTGGATGCCCTGCACGCCGATCTCGATGACCTGAAGAACGCCATTGACGCCGAAGACCACGACGGTGCCGAACAGATAGTCGCCGCCCATGATCAGCGTCTGCGCAGCTATATCCAAGACAATGGCGTCGCCGGAAGCGCCGACGCCCTGCAGGCATTGCTGAAACAGCAGCACAACGTGACCGAACGGATGCGCGAGCTGCGCGATCAAGCCGCCATGCACCTGCGCGCCGAGCGTCAATCTACTCGCGCGGTCAACGCCTATCAGCAGGCAGGAACTCTGGCATGAGTCCCACCGGCGTCGTCCACACTGCAGAAACCGAGCTGTTCGACGACACACTCAGTTGTGAACTGTCACTGCCAGCGGTGTTCGAGGCCGGCGCCAAGGTCAAGCGCCCGGGCAGTGCTGAGATGCTTCTGCGCAGCATCGCCCTGGTCGAAGACGCCCGCAACGTGGACGACAGCGACGAACGCAACGACAACAGTCTGCAGCTGCAGCGGCTGGAAGCTCGCCTGGATCTGACCCTGGTACTGCTGGGGCGCCTGCTGCAGCGCGAGGCGCCGTCTGCCGCAGCGACCCGGCTGCGCTGGTCCAGGCATGGTCTGCGCCTGCAGCGCGAGCAGCTGGGCGGCTTCACCGCCGGCACGGCGGGCGTGGTCAGCCTGCAACCCGCCGAATGGCTG
Source organism: Stenotrophomonas sp. STEN083 (assembly GCF_056759195.1). NCBI lineage: Bacteria > Pseudomonadati > Pseudomonadota > Gammaproteobacteria > Lysobacterales > Lysobacteraceae > Stenotrophomonas > Stenotrophomonas sp. STEN083. The sequence continues at coordinate 4,738 of NZ_JBRRCU010000081.1, forward strand.
CCCGATGCGATTGAACTGCCTGTCGTGGTCCTGGCCGAAGCCGATACAGCACAGGGTGCGCAGCTGTGGCTGCGCTTGGATACACACAATGATGCGTTGTTGGCAGCAGTTGAACGTCATTTGTTCCGACTGCATCGCAAGCAGATTGCCGACAGTCGCCGCAACCGGTGAGCCTATTCCTACTTTGTGCTCTGGCGCCCGCCTCGCTGCTCCGCTAAGGTGCAGCCTTCCGTTATGACCCGGTCTCCTGTGCGCGTTCTTATTGTCGACGACCACACCTTGGTTCGTGCTGGGCTCACCCGGCTGCTGCAGACATTCGACGGGATCCAGGTGGTGGCCGAAGCCAGCAATGCCGATGAGGCATTGGAGATGGCACTGTTTCATGTGCCGGACCTGATCCTGCTCGACCTGTCCCTACCCGGCCGCTCCGGGCTCGATGCCTTGACCGATATCCGCCAGCGACTGCCCCATGCACGTGCGGTGATGATGTCGATGCACGATGACGCTGCACACGTGCGTGACGCATTGGACCGCGGTGCCGTCGGCTTTCTGGTCAAGGATGCGGCTCCGGCCGAGCTGGAGCTGGCACTGCGCGCCGCCCATGCCGGCCAGGTTTTCCTGAGTCCGCAGATTTCGGCAAAGATGCTTGCGCCACTGATCGGAAAGGAGCGCGCTACTGGCATTGGCGCGCTGTCGCCACGCCAGAAGCAGATCCTGCGACGCCTCGGCACCGGCCAGACCACCAAGGAAATCGCTGCTGACCTTGGGATCAGCATCAAGACGGTTGAAACCCATCGGGCACGGATGATGGAATCGCTGGGCTGCCGCCGCGCCAACGACCTGCTTCTGCTGGCACTCCGCCACGAAAACGACCTTTCTTGACGCCGGCACGCCAGCAAAAGCGAAGCTGCGTCACGAAATCGGAAACCCGTCACCAAAGCGGTCCATTCAATATAAATCAATGACTTGCAGAAATACCCCCGCTTTGTCGCGCCAATTAATCGACGCCATGTAGGGGAATCACCTACGTTTCGTAGGGCGGATTTTGACAGCTATAGGGCCAACACCTATTACCGCCCTGACATGAAGCACGCAAGATGCGTTCCACAACGCAGCCATCCACTGGCCGCAACGGGGAAACGCATGAAAGCCACACTCTCTGCCCAGCTGGGCCAGCAACTCCACCTCACGCCTGCTTTGCTGCAATCGATCCGCTTGCTGCAGCTCAATGGCATGCAGCTGGAGTTGGAGGTCCGCCAGGCCTTGGAGAGCAACCCACTGCTGGAATTGCAGGAGCAGGCAGAGGACGCGCCCGCAGCGACCGAAGGCGATGTTGCACAGGCTGAAACCGCAGCGTTTGATGAACTGCCCGAAAGCAATCTGTGGGATGTGCCCGGCGCCAGCTGGAACGCTGACGACGAGGATCGCATGGCACGCGTGGCGGCCGGCGAGTCAACCGATCCGCAGCTGCGCATCCTCAACGCGCTCGCCTACGAGTTGAACGACGCCGACCTTGCCGTGGTCAGTTTCTGGCTGGATCACTGCGATGAAGCCGGCTACCTGCAGGCCCCGCTGGCCCAGTTGACCCAGCTGGCCAGCGCCCGCCTGGACCGCAACAGCACCGATATCGAAGCCTTGCGCCAGCGCCTGCTGCACGGCGAACCGGCCGGCATGGCGGCAGTCGACCTGCGCGAATGCCTGCTGGCCCAGCTCACCGCCCTGCCCGGCCAGGTCCCAGCCCGCCATCTGGCGCGCCGCCTGCTCGACGCCGATATGCATCTGCTGGCCAACCACGACTATCCCGCCTTGGCCCGCGCCTTGGATGCCGAAGTGGAGGACGTACGGGAAGCCTTCCGCCTGATCCTGTCCCTGCAGCCGCGTCCGGGCGAATCCCTGCTGCCGCAGCAGGAACTGAGCGTGATTCCAGACGTGGTCGCCTGGCACGCTGACGGCCAATGGCGGGTCGCACTGAATCCTGCCACCACGCCGCGCCTGGCCATCAACAGCAGCTACGAGCGGGTTGTAGCCGACAGCAGCGGCGAAGCCGCCCAACCCCTGCGCGACATGCTGCAGGAAGCACGCTGGCTGACCCGCGGTCTGTCGATGCGCTACGACACCCTGCTACGCACCGCGCGGGTCATCATCGAGCGCCAGGCAGCCTTCCTGGTAAATGGTGACGAGTGCATGGCGCCGTTGACCCTGAAGGAAGTGGCCGAGCTGATCGGCATGCACGAATCCACCGTCTCGCGGATCACCTCCGGCAAGTACCTGCAGACCCCGCGTGGCACCTTTGAATTGAAGCACTTCTTCGCCGTACGTCTGGAAGGCGCCAGTGTCTCTGGCCAGGCGGTCAAAGCCATGGTGAAGCGCCTGATCGATGCCGAACCGGTGGCCCGCCCGCTGGCCGACGAGGCCATTGCCGGCCTGCTGTCGCGTCAGGGAGTGAACATTGCACGCCGGACCGTCGCAAAATACCGCGAACAGCTTGATATCGCCCCGGCCCGCGAACGTCGCCGCCAGAGCAGCAAGCCCCAGCTGGCCCGTGTGGGCTGAGACCAAGGATTCCCATGAACAAGCTCACCGTAGTGCTGGTCGACGACCATGAAGGCTTCATCAACGCTGCCATGCGCCATTTCCGCAAAATCGAATGGCTGGAAGTTGTAGGCAGCGCCGCCAACGGGCTGGAAGCGATCGAGCGCTCCGAAACCCTGCGTCCGCAGGTTGTACTGATGGATCTGGCGATGCCGGAAATGGGCGGCCTGCAGGCCACACGCCTGATCAAGACCCAGGACCAGCCACCGTACATCGTGATCGCCAGCCACTTCGATGACGCTGAGCACCGCGAACATGCACTGCGCGCCGGTGCCGATAATTTTGTCAGCAAGCTGTCCTACATCCAGGAAGTGATGCCGATCCTGGAAGGACTCAAGGTACAAGAAGATGAGTGAATCACGCATTCTGGTGATCGACGCCGACGGCGTCCGCGCTGAGCGCACCCTGGCCCTGTTGGAGTTCATGGACTTCAACCCGCGCTGGGTCAGCGAAGCGCAGGACATCGACGTCAGCCGCCATCGCAGCAATGACTGGATGGCGGTGGTGGTCGGCGCGCTTGAAGACGCCGACCGTGCCGCTGGCTTTTTTACCTGGCTGGCGGGCACCTCGCTGCCGCCGCCGATCCTGTTGGCCGAAGGCGATCCGCTGGCGTTCTCGCGCCATTACGGCCTGCACGAAGCCAATGTCTGGCCGCTGGAGCAGCCGATGCGCCATGCGCAGATGGAAGCGCTGTTGCGCCGCGCCAGCCTGAAGCGACTGGATGCCGAGCACCAGGCGGACAACGCCGGTGACAGCGGCCCAACCGGGCACAGCCCTGCTGTTACCGAACTGCGCCAGCTGATCGAACAGGTCTCCAATTTCGATACCACCGTGCTGGTGCTGGGCGAGTCCGGTACCGGCAAGGAAGTGGTTTCTCGCGCCATCCATCAGCGTTCGCCACGCCGCGATGGTCCGTTCATCGCCATCAACTGCGGCGCTATTCCGCCGGATCTACTCGAAAGCGAATTGTTCGGCCACGAAAAAGGCGCCTTCACCGGTGCACTCAGCGCACGCAAGGGACGCTTTGAGATGGCCGAAGGCGGCACCCTGCTGCTGGACGAAATCGGCGACATGAGCTTGCCGATGCAAGTCAAGCTGCTGCGCGTACTGCAGGAACGCAGCTTCGAGCGCGTCGGCGGCAACCAGACCATCCGCTGCAATGTGCGGGTGATCGCCGCTACCCACCGTGACCTGGAATCGCGCATCGCCGATGGCAAGTTCCGCGAGGATCTGTTCTATCGCCTCAACGTGTTCCCGATCGACGTGCCGGCGCTGCGTGAGCGTGCCAGCGATCTTCCTGTATTGGTGGAAACCATCGCCACCCAGCTTGCACGTACCGGCCGTGGCGAAGTCCGCTTCGCACCGGAAGCCCTGCAGGCACTTGCCAGCTACGCCTGGCCGGGCAATGTGCGCGAGTTGACCAACCTGGTCGAGCGCCTGGCCGTGCTGCACCCGGGCGGCACCGTGCGCGTGCAGGACCTGCCCAGCCGCTACCGCGGTGACCAGGCGAGCCTGGCTGCAGCGGCAAGCAGCGACGACGAGCGGCCGATGCTGCTTGGCAAACCGACTGCGGCGCCTGCACAACCTGCCAACCAGCCCAGCGGCTTGATCAGCAAGGTCACCGCGCCGGACAGCGGCAACCAGCTGCCCAGCGAGGGCATGGATCTGCGCGACCACATGGCCGGCATCGAACTGACCTTGATCAACGAAGCATTGGAACGCACCCAGGGCGTGGTCGCCCACGCCGCCCAATTGCTCGGCCTGCGCCGCACCACCTTGGTGGAAAAGCTGCGCAAATACGGCATCGAGCGCGACTCGGTCGAGGCCAGCAACTAATAGCGATACATAGCCCGGGTCAGCGCAGCACGCCGTGTTGCTGTTCACCCAAACATTTAAGCCAGCGCAAATCCGATGTCAGATCTCTGGCATCGGTTTTTTTGTGGGAGCGGCGCTGAGTAACGCTGTTACTCCTGAGTGAACCGCCCATAGCGCGGGTAAGCACTGCCCCAGCTGTTGGCGGGGAGACCGAAAGGGCGGTGGATCCCTGCTCTCGGGTACGCCGCGCTTGGCAGGCTACGGCGCGGAAGCATCGCCGCATTCAACTACGTTCATGGCGACCGCCGATTCTCTGGCGGCGTTCTTCGTTCGCACCAAGTCAGCCCCTGAATCGGCGCCGTCCGTATCGCGGCCGCGACAGAAATCCGACGTATTCACCAACATCAAAGCCTTCACGGTTACGGCACGCAACTTGCAACTGTTCCATCAGCTCTCCCACACGTTGCCCGGAACCCCGCACGATGTCCCACTCCATCACCTCTGTTCTCTCCCAGATCCGCACGCTGCAGAACCAGGTGGCGCAGACTGCGCCCATTGGCGATGTGCCGCGCAGCAACGCGATCCAGGGGCTGGCCGAAGGCAACGCAGTTGCCGCTCCTTCGTTCAGCCAGGCCTTGCAGGGCGCCATCCAGGGCGTCAACGAGGCCCAGCAGAAGTCCGGGCAGCTGGCCGCTGCTTTCGAGCGCGGCGATGCCAATGCCGACCTGGCCAAGGTCATGGTCGCCTCCCAACAGTCCTCGCTGGCGTTCCGCGCCACCGTAGAAGTCCGTAACCGTCTCGTCCAGGCTTACCAGGACGTGATGAACATGCCGCTGTAAGGATCCGCACGCATGGCACTCGCGCTGTCCAGAGAATCACTGAATCCGGAACGGGCTGGCGCCTGGTTCGATCGTCTGCAGAGCTTGCAGATCACCCGCCGCCTGGGCTTGATGGCAATGATCACGGTTGCTGTGGCAGCCGGTTTGTTCGTGTTCTTCTGGGCGCAGAAGCCGCAGATGATGCCGCTGTATACCGGGCTGGACCAGAAGGCGACTGCAGAGGCCACCGATCTGCTGCGCTCGGCGCAGATTCCGTTCGAACTCGACGCCACTACCGGCGCGATCAGCGTGCCGGAAAAGAACGTGCACGATGCACGCCTGAAGCTGGCCGGCTCCGGCCTGACTGAAAGCGGCCGCCTCGGCTTTGAAATGATGGAACGCGATCCCGGCTTCGGCGTCAGCCAGTTCGTCGAAACCGCGCGCTACCAGCACGCGCTGGAAACCGAGCTGGTCCGCACCATCAGCAGCCTGCGTCCGGTCCGCGACGCGCGCGTACACCTGGCCATTCCCAAGCCCAGCGCCTTCACCCGCCAGCGCGACGTCGCCAGCGCCTCGGTTGTACTGGAACTGCGTGGTGGCCAGCAGCTGGAACGCAACCAGGTCGATGCCATCGTGCACATGGTCGCTTCCAGCATCCCCGATCTGGCACCCGAGCGCGTCACCGTGGTCGACCAGAGCGGTCGCATGCTCACCATTGCTGATCCCAACAGCGAAGCCGCGCTCAACGCTGCCCAGTTCGACCAGGTACGCCGACTGGAAGGCTCCTACAACCAGCGCATCCGCGAACTGCTGGAGCCGATGACCGGAGCCGGCCGGGTCAATCCGGAAGTCAGCGTCGACATGGATTTCTCGGTCACCGAGGAGGCCCGCGAACTGTTCAACGGTGAGCCGCAGAAGGTGCGCAGCGAACAGATCAGCGAGAACAGCAGCGCCACCGCCGGCCCGCAGGGTATTCCCGGCGCCACCAGCAACACCCCGCCGGGCGCAGCTGTTGCACCGCCGGCCACTGCGGCCACGCCGACCGAGACTTCCAAGAACGCCACCCGCAATTACGAGCTTGACCGCACCCTGCAGCACACCCGCCAGCCGCCGGGCCGGGTCAATCGCGTCTCGGTTGCCGTGCTGGTCGACCATGTGCCGCGCGCGGGCAGCAACGGCAAGCTCGCCGATCAGCCGCTCAGCGCCGCAGAACTGACCCGTGTCGAAGCATTGGTCAAGCAAGCCGTTGGCTTCAATGCAGAACGCGGCGACACCGTGTCGGTAATGAACGCACCGTTCGTGCGTGAATCCATCCCTGTGGAAGCCCCCAAGTGGTGGGAGAACCCGCAGGTGCGTGATGCGCTGCGTCTGGTGCTTGGTGCCATCGTGGTGCTGGCGCTGCTGTTCGGGGTGCTGCGCCCGGCCCTGCGCCAGATCACCAGTACGCCCAAGGCTCTGTCCGGTCCGGAAGATCCACTCAGCGCCGACGTCCAGGTTCTGGATGACGGCACCGAGATGCCGGCGCTTGCCGCCGATCGCCTGCACCTTGATGGCAAGCCAGCACTGGCATTGCCGGTAGACGCTTACGAAGAACGCCTGCGCATGGCCCGCGAAGCAGTGAAGACCGACTCCAAGCGGGTTGCCCAGGTAGTGAAGGGATGGGTGTCAAATGACTGATGCAATGCCGATGACCGGCGTGCAACGTGCCGCCGTATTGCTGCTGTCGCTCGGCGAAACCGACGCGGCTGAAGTACTGCGTCACATGGAACCGAAGGAAGTGCAGAAGATCGGCATCGCCATGGCCACCCTCACCGATGTCACCCGGGAGCAGGTGCAGAAGGTGATGGACGATTTTGGCGCCGAGCTGGGCAACAAGACCTCGCTGAGCGTCGGCTCCGACGACTACATCCGCAACATGCTGGTGCAGGCGCTGGGCAATGAGAAAGCAAGCAACCTGATCGACCGCATCCTGCTCGGCCGCAATACCACTGGCCTGGATGCCCTGAAGTGGATGGACCCACGCGCAGTCGCCGATCTGGTCCGCAACGAGCACCCGCAGATCATTGCCATCGTCATGGCCCACCTGGAAACCGACCAGGCCGCCGAAGCGCTGAAGCTGCTGCCCGAGCGCACCCGCGTCGACGTGCTGCTGCGCATCGCCACCCTCGACGGCATTCCGCCGAACGCGCTGAACGAACTCAACGAGATCATGGAGCGCCAGTTCGCCGGCAACCAGAACCTGAAGTCCTCGAACATCGGCGGCGTGCAGTGTGCTGCCAACATCCTCAACTTCATGGACGGCGGCCAGGACCAGGCCATCCTCACCGAGATCGCCCGCATCGATTCGCCGCTGGGCAGCCGCATCCAAGACCTGATGTTCGTGTTCGACGACCTGGTGGACCTGGACGACCGCGAAATGCAGCTGGTGTTGCGCGAAGTCAGCGGCGAACGCCTGGGCCTGGCCCTGCGCGGCGCCGACATCAAGGTGCGCGACAAGATCACCCGCAACATGTCGCAGCGGGCAGCCGAGATCCTGCTCGAAGACATGGAAGCACGTGGCCCGGTACGCCTGTCCGATGTGGAAGGCGCGCAGCGCGAAATCCTCGCCATCGTCAAACGCATGGGCGATGAGGGCACCATCACCCTCGGCGGCGCAGCGGAGGCCATGCTGTGATCAATGCCGTGCGATGGCACGCCCCGGATCTGAACGCACCGGCCAGCCCGTCGGTGGCGGAGGAGTTCGACCTCGCATCGCTGGAAACCATCGTTGCCGAGCCGGTAGCTCCCGCCTTGCAGCCGCCGACCCTGGAGGAAATCCAGGCAATCCGCGATGCCGCACAGGAAGAAGGCTTCCAGCAGGGTCACGCCGAAGGCTACGCGCAGGGCCAGGCCGAAGTGCGTCGACTGACCGCACAGATCGAGGGCATCCTCGACAACTTCAGCCGCCCGCTGGTGCGACTGGAGAATGAAGTAGTTGGCGCACTAGGCGAACTGTCGGTGCGCATTGCCGGCGCCTTGATCAGCCGCGCCTACGAGGCCGATCCATCGCTGCTGAAGGACCTGATCGATGAGGCACTGGACACGGTCAGCGGCACCAACCGCGACGTCGAAGTGCGCCTGCACCCGGACGACATCGCTGCGATCAGCAATCTGCTGACACTGCCCGCCGGGCAGCGTCTGGTGCCCGACCACAGCCTCAGCCGTGGCGACCTGCGTGTGCACGCCGAGGCGGTACGTGTCGACGGCACCCTCGACGCGCGCCTGCGCGCTGCGCTGGCGACCGTACTGCGTCGCGCCGGAGCCACGCAATGACCGCGTCACCCTCGCCCGCTCCCGCCGACTGGGCTGCCGCGCGCAATCTACGCCTTGCCGCGCGCCTGGATGGCATCTCGCTTGATGCCGGCGCCGGCCATGGCCTCGTACGCGAAGGCATTCTTCGTCGCGCGGTCGGCCTCACCCTTGAAGCAGTTGGCTGCGAAGCACCGATGGGTGCCAGCTGCAAGGTCGAGATCATCGACGGCGGCTGGGTCGATGCCGAAGTCGTCGGCTTCTCCGGCGACCGCACCTATTTGATGCCCAGCGCCGAACTGCACGGCCTGCTGCCCAACGCCCGCGTCGTGCCCTCCTATCGCCGTGGCGGCGTCGAAGTCGGCGAAGGCCTGCTTGGCCGCGTCATCGATTCCGATGGCATTCCGCTGGACGGCAAGGGCCCGATCCGCGCTGAAGGCGTGGTCAGCATGGCCGGTGTGTCGATCAACCCGCTGGCACGCGAACCCATCACCCAGCCGCTGGATGTCGGCGTACGCGCGATCAACTCGCTGCTGCCGATTGGTCGCGGCCAGCGTGTGGGCCTGTTTGCCGGCTCCGGCGTCGGCAAATCGACGCTGTTGGGCATGATGACTCGCTTCACCGCCGCCGATGTGATCGTGGTTGGGCTGATCGGTGAACGTGGCCGCGAAGTACGTGACTTTGTCGAATCCACGCTGGGCGAGGAAGGCCTGCGCCGCGCGGTGGTCGTCGCCAGCCCGGCGGATCGGCCGCCGCTTGCCCGTCTGCACGGTGCCTACCGCGCCACCGCCATCGCCGAATGGTTCCGCGACCAGGGCTTGAATGTGCTGCTGCTGATGGATTCGCTGACCCGCTTTGCCCAGGCCCAGCGCGAGATCGGCCTATCGGTCGGCGAGCCACCCACCACACGTGGCTACCCGCCGTCGGTATTCGCCAAACTGCCGGCGCTGGTGGAACGTGCCGGCAACGGCGCAAAAGGCCGCGGCTCGATCACCGCCTTCTACACCGTGCTCACCGAAGGCGACGATCCGCAGGACCCGATCGCCGACGCCGCCCGCGCCATTCTTGACGGCCATATCCTGCTGTCGCGACGCGTTGCCGACAGCGGCCTGTACCCGGCCATTGACGTTGAATCCTCGGTCAGCCGCGTGGTCCAGGACATCGCCGACGACGTCTGGCGCGCGCGCATCCGCAAGCTCAAGCAGCTGGTGTCGGCCTACACCGCCAACCGCGACCTGATCGCCATCGGTGCCTATCAACGCGGCAACGACCCGCTCACCGACGAAGCACTGGATCGGTGGCCGGAGATCATGGAATTCCTTGGCCAGGACGTGCACAACGCCGCCGACCTGAGCCACAGCCTCAGTGCATTGCACCAACTGGTAGATAGTGAGACGCCCGCATGAGCCCTAGCCGTCGCCTGGACCCGCTGCTGCGCCACGCGCAGGACCGCGAAGATGAAGTCGCCAAAGCCCTGGCCGAGCGTCAGCAAGCCTTGGACATGCATCAATCGCGGCTTTCCGAGTTACGCCAGTACGCCGATGAGTATGCCAATGCGCAGCTGGCCACTACCAGTGCTGCGCAGTTGCTCAACCGCCGCGCTTTCCTCGACCGCCTCGACAACGCGGTCGAAGCGCAGAGCAAGACCGTGGACAGCAACCAGGAACGCGTGGATGCAGAACGCGCCCGCCTGCTATTGGCCAGCCGCGACAAGGCCGTGCTGGAACAGCTGGCTGCCAGCTATCGCGCGCAGGAAAAGCAGGTCGCCGACCGCCGCGACCAGCGCGAGATGGACGATATCGGCGCCCGTCGCGCGCGCCTGAAGAAAACCGAAGGCGACGCCGAGGGAGAAAACCAGTGAATGTTCTTTCCTCCGCTCTGGGCGGTGCCAGCAACGTCGACAGCAGCAGCGGCACGCGCAGCAGCAGTACCGACAAGGCCAGCAGCAACGGCTTCGACGCAATGCTCAACAGCAAGCCAGCCACGCAGAAGCCTGCCGCCAGCAAGCAAGGCAGCACTGATGCCAAGCCCGCCAATGAAGCGCGCGGCGAAGACAGTTCCAGCGAAGCCACAACGGAGCAGAGCAGCGCCACCGACAGCAATACCAGCAACGACGACAAGCCCGACACGCAGAGCGCCGCGGAAGACGCGCCGTGGCCGCCGTTTGGCTTGTCGGCGATCGTTGCCCAGCCAGCGGAGCCCGCAGCACAGGCACCAGCGGCCCTTGCAGCCGCGAACCACGATGAGGCCGCGTCAGCCAATCCCACAGCGGCAGCGCTCCCTGCCCTGCCAGCTGTTCCGGCTGCTGCCACAGCCAAGCCGGCCACCATCAGCGCTGACGAGGCCAGCACAGAGCTGAGCCTGCCCTTGGCCGCAGCGGCCGCGAACGACGATGCGAGCAGCCTCAACCTCGATGTCGATACCCCGGCGCCCACCACGTTTGCGTCCTTGCTGCATAACCAGGCCCTGCAGGAAGTCCGCGCAAGCGCCCCGGCAAGCAGCATCACCGCGCCCACGCCAACCCCGGATCTGAATGCCGGCGACTTCGACGAGGCCATAGGCGCCCGCGTCGGCTGGCTGGCGGAGCAGAAGATCGGCCACGCCCACATCCGCATCAACCCGGAGAACATGGGCGAGATCGATGTGAAGCTGCAATTGGACGGTGACCGCGTCCACGCCAGCTTCAGCAGTGCCCACGCCGACGTCCGCCATGCCCTGGAAAGCAGCCTGCCACGCCTGCGCGAAATGCTGGGCGAACAAGGGCTGCAGCTGAGCCACGCCGATGTGGGCCAGCAGTCGACGCCGCAGCAACAGAGCGAAAAGGGCGAGACTGGCAGCGGTTTGGCAACCGGCAACCAACTGGAAGGCACCGACCTCCCAGTCACCACCCCACACAACCTGCGTATGCGCGGCCTGCTGGATGCGTATGCCTGAGGTCAAACGTAGAGCATGATCCTCTGTGGGAGCGGCGTAAGCGCCCCCCCCCCTAGGGGGTTAGGTTGTGAGCCTACACGCCGTGCGGCGGCCGACAACGCCAACCCCAGCCCCCCCCCCCGCCAAAAATGCCCCCCAGCGCCGTTTGCACCAGACC
>NZ_JBRRCU010000082.1:0-16032 GCF_056759195.1 Stenotrophomonas sp. STEN083
GGTGGTACCGCACCACGTTGGCTTGCCTACATCGGCGGTCCTCAAAGGCCGCTAGATCCTTTATCGACGTTAAGGTGCGGGATGGGGATCGCTCGGCTCGTCTGTCGGCTGCTATCCGCAGATATCATGTTGACGGTCCCTCCACCCTAGCTCCTACATACCTCGTAGGAGCCAGGAGAAACATACAAGCCATGCTCGGCCAGAGCATTACTGGCGATCTCTCCGATTGTGCAGAAGGCCTCTGCCGAGCATGGCTCGGCACTACAGGTAAAAAAGGGCCCACCAGCTTGCGCTGGTGGGCCCGTCCGACTGCCATCGACGCGCAGGGGAGAGAACCGCGTCGACAGGGTTCAGCCGAACACTTTGATCAGGCAAATACCTTGAAGCGTGCTTCATCTTCCATGAAGGTCTTTTCGCCGAACGGGGCTTCGTTCGAGCCGAACGGCATCTGCGCGCGCAGCTGCCAGTTGCCATGCACGCCCCAATGCTTGCGCACCAGTTCGTCCACCAGCGGGTTGTAGTGCTGCAAGCTGGCGCCCACACCGGCATCGGCCAGCGCGGTCCACACCGCGAACTGGGCCATACCGTTGGACTGCTCGGCCCAGACCGGGAAGTTGTCTGCGTACAGGGCAAACTGCTCCTGCAGGCCCTTCACCACGTCGGTATCTACAAAGTACAGCACCGTGCCGGCACCTGCGGCGAAGCTGTTGAGCTTGGCTTCGGTGGCGGCAAAGCCATCAGCCGGTACGATTTTGCGCAGTTCCTCCTTGGTCAGCTCCCAGAATTTCTGGCTGTGGTCACCGAACAGGATCAGCGCGCGCGAGGACTGCGCGTTGAAGGCCGACGGTGCTTCGCGCATGGCCTGCTTGATCAGCTGGGTGGTGTCGTCCTGGCTGATCGGCAGCTGCTTGCCGAGGGCATACTGGGAACGGCGCTTTTTGTACAGGGAGATGACTTGGCTGTTCATGATCGTTTCCTTCAGGGGAAAGCAGGCCGACAACACCGCCGGTCTTTGCTTGATGGCCGCCATTGTATTTGCCACCAAAATTAGAACAATTACTTAAAAACCAATAATTTGTTTCATTTTTAGAACAAATGCTGGTTTCGGTTTTTCGGCCCCGGAAAGCCCCTCCAAGCTCTCACCAAAGCCTGATTCCAAATCAGCGAATTCTCAGAACCAATGGCTATCAGCAGCCCATGGCCGCAAACCCGCGCCGTGTCGACATTGCCTGCGGCACCGCAATGCTGGGTTCCGTTATGCATGCGCTGCAGTAACACCGGCTGGCGATACTGGGCGGATTACTGCACGACGCTGTTTTTTATGACTCTCAACGACTTCCCCTATCTCCATGGCTTCTCCGCGAATGAGCAGGAGCGGCTGCGCAAGCAGGCACGCCTGTTTGAACCGGCGATCTTCCACGACATCGATTTCCGCAATTCCCGCCACATCCTCGAAGTCGGCAGCGGCGTCGGCGCGCAGAGCGAAATCCTGCTGCGCCGCTTCCCCGACTTGCGGGTCACCGGCATCGACCTCAACGAGCGCCAGCTGGCTGCTGCCAACGCGCATCTGGCACAGATGCCATGGCTGCAGGAACGCGTCGAGTTCCAGCGCGCTAATGCCACCGACCTGCCGTTCGAACCGCGCAGCTTCGACGGCGCCTTCCTGTGCTGGGTGCTGGAGCACGTGCCCTCGCCCGCGCGCGCGCTGGCCGAAGTGCGGCGGGTGCTGAGCCCGGGCTCGCCGGTGTTCGTCACCGAGGTAATGAATGCCTCGTTCCTGCTCGATCCCTACTCGCCCAACCTGTGGCGCTACTGGATGGCGTTCAACGATTTCCAGATCGACAGCGGTGGCGACCCGTTCGTCGGTGCCAAGCTCGGCAACCTGCTGCTGGCCGGTGGTTTCCGCGATGTGCAAACGCAGACCAAGACCGTGCACCTGGACAACCGCGAACCAGCACGGCGCAAGGTGATGTTCGCGCTGTGGGAAGAGTTGCTGCTTTCGGCCGCCGAGCAGTTGCTGGAGGCCGGCAAGGTCGACCAGGCTACGGTGGATGGCATGCGCGCCGAGTTCACCCAGGTGCAGAACGACCCCAATGCGGTGTTCTTCTATTCCTTCGTGCAGGCCCGCGCCACGGTCTACTGACTTGCGGCGGCGCCGGTTGCCACCGGCGTCTGCCAGATGCGCTGCCACATCAGCGCCAAACGCTGTTTCAGCACATCACGATTGCCGGCCTGTCGATACGCCGGCATCACCTGCCGTGGCGGCATCGCCTGCCACTGCCCATCGCGCGCGCTGGCAACGGCGAAGTTGAAGTTGTAATCCGGTTCCAGGCCCATGCGCAGATCGCTGAGCACCAGTTCGCCATCCACCACCTGTGCGCGCATGAAACCATGATTGAACCAGTTCAGACGCTGCACCGCAGGCACATCGGCGGCCTGCCGCAACGCCTGCACATTCGACGGATAGCCCTCGAACTGCATCGGCCCGTGATCGGCCCATAGCGAGCGATCGCCGACCACATAGCCCTGCGGCGTCATCGCCACCACCCGCCACAGCAAGGTGTTGAACGGCATCGGCACCGAGAAGCGCGGCGCATCAGCCAGGCCCAAATGCGCCAATGATTGCGCGGCCACTCGCTCCACCTGCGCCTTGGCGATCAACGACCAACCCAGATAACCGGTGCTCAACACCAATCCCGCCACCAGCGCGCGTTGCGCCAATGGCCGTGCGCAGGCGAACCAGGCAATGCCACAGGCGACCAACAGCCAGATCGTATACAGCGGGTCGATGATGAAGACACTGGACCACATGGTCGGTGGCGGCGTCAGCGGCCACCACAGCTGCGTGCCGTAAACGGTGAAGGCATCCAGCAGCGGATGCGTCACCAACGTCAGCACCATCGCCCACCACCAGCGCACTGGCGCCTGGGCCACGCGGCCATGGCCAAAGCGCTTGTATAACCACCAGATCAACGTGCCCAGCAAAGGAAGCACGAACAGCGAATGGCTGAAGCTGCGGTGCACCGTCATCAGGCTCACCGGATTGTCGGTGAATGCCAGGATCGCCAAGCCGTCCAAATCAGGCAGCGTGGCCAGCGCAGCGCCAGCAAGCAAGGCGGCGCGCCGATGCGCGGCGGGGGTGATGGCGGCGGCGATGGCGCCACCGAGGACGATCTGACTGAGGGAATCCATGCGCCGATGCTAGCAGCCAACGCTGCGCTCAGCGCTGCCGACGGCCATGCAGTCGCCACAGCATCAGGCCGCCGTACAGCAGCGCCAGCAACAGCAGATTGAGCAGCTCGACACCGATCTCAGGCAGGCGCGCACCCAACTGCTGGGTGCGGACGATGGCGTTGATGCCGGCAGTAGTCGGCAGCAACTTGGCCAGCGCCACCAGCGCTGGCGGCGAAGCGATCGCCGGCCACGACAGATTGGACAGGAAGAACAGCGGGATAGACACCGCGGTTACGTATTGGAAGGCCCGCTCGCGGGTATCGAAGAAGCTGGCGATGAACATCCCGAACGGCACCGTCGCCAGCGCGAACAGCAGCACCGCCAACAACATCCCGGAGATATTGCCGCCGCGCGGATAATCCTGCGCCCAGGCTGTGAAGCCGACGTAGTACAGCAGCCCGCAAACCGCCACCACAGTGAACGCCAAGGTCATGCCCGACAAGGTCGGCAGGTCGAACTGTAATCGCCTGCCCAGCTGCGCGCGGCGGCTACCTAGCAGTACACCGATACCGAGCAGCAGGGTCTGGTGCACGATCAGTTCCGATACCCCGGGCACCACGCTGCTGCCATAGCCTTCGCGGGTGTTGTACAGCGGCCGCTGCACCAGTTGCAGCGGCGCTGCCTGCGGCGCGCCCATGAAGGCGGCCTGGCGCAGCGCCTGTTGGCGACCAAAGCCGGTGATGCCTTCCGCCAGGCCCGTGAGGATGGCACTGGCCCGGCTCAGGTAGGCGCCGTTGCCCAGCAGCACCAGTTGTCCACTGCCACCACGCAGGATGTCGCGTTCCAGCCGCTGCGGGATCAGCACGATGCCATCCACCTCACCGCGCAGCAGTTGCTGCTTGGCCTGGGCCAGATCCGGCGGCTGGCTGACCACCCGCACCGCAAGCAGTGCATCCACATGCCGGATCAGCTCGCGGCTGGTGGCGGTATGGTCGGCATCCACCACCGCGATCGGCAGATCACTGGCGACCTGATGGCGATACGCCGCCGGGTAAAAGAACGAGTACAGCAACACCGCACCTATCATCACCGCGCGCGCCGCCGGGTCGGCGAACATCGCCTGCAGGGTGATGCGGAAGCTGGTCACGAAGCCGTTCATGCGCGCGCCTGCTTGCGAGCCGTCCACAACAGCTGGCTGGCACCCAGCCCGCCGGCCACCACGCTCATCAACAGCAGTACGATCAGTGGCCGCAACGATACCTGCCACGGTGCGCCCATGAACAACTGCTGCATCTGCACCTGCACGTAGGCGGTGAGCGGCAGCAACATGTTCCAGACGCGGGTGAACAACGGCGCCTCGATCACCGGGAAGGTGGCACCGGAAAACGCCAGCGCGGTACCAATCGTCAGGCCCACCGCCGATAGCCCCGTGCACATATCCCGGGTCACGGCGATGAACAGCAGCGCGAAACTGCAGCAGGCCAGGTAGAACAGCGGTTGCACCAACAGCATCAGCCACAAGCTGCCGGCCATGCCATCACCACGCACATAGGCCAGATAGATCACGCCCAGCGCGCCATACAGCGAGAACAGGGCGACATACGGAAACAGCTTGCCGACCATCGTTGCCCACGGCCGCTGCTGCAGCCAGCTGCCAAGCAGCCCATCACGTTGCTCGCGCCCAAACGCGGCACCAGCTGCAAGCGCAGCCAGCAGGGACAGCATGGCCGGGAAGATCAGCGGCAGCAGGAACAGTTCATAGCTGCGTGCCGGGTTGTACAGCACCGTCGCCTGCACCGTGACCGGCGGCCCACGCAGTTTTGCCGGGCCAACCTGCAGCGCGATCTGCTCCTTGAGCATGCGCGCGTTATAGGCACTCACCGCATCGCCAATATCGCGTCCAGCCGATTGCCCGGTGGCCATGTACGTGGCGTTGTAGAAGGCGTAGACCGGTACCGTTTCACCACGCAGCGCGCGCCGGCTCAGGTCGCGCGGTATCAGCACGATGGCAAACACCTCCAATGCACGCAGCTGTGCCTGCGCTTGCTGCAGCGACGCCGGCTGGCTTGCCACCCGCACGCCGGGGCTGTCGTCGATGGCACGTGCCAGACCACGGCTGGTCGGGCTGTGGTCCAGGTCAACAACAGCGATCGGCACCTGCCGCAGCACCGAGCCGGAGAACATCCACATCATCAGCGCCATCAACAGCACTGGCAGCACCGTCACCAGCGCCAGCTCCCAGCGGTCACTGCGCCAGTGCTGCAACTCGCGCCGCAGCGAGGCGGCGAAGGCGCCGGCAGATGTCAGTCCTGCGGCCATGCAAACAGCACGCTCATGCCCGGCCGGAATCCTTCGATTGCCTGCTGTGGCCGCGCCCGCACCTCAAAGCTGCGCACGTCATAACCGGATGACTGCCGCGTGCTGCGCCAGGTGGCGTAGTCACCGGCCGGGTTGATGAAATACACCTCGAACGCTGCACTGCGGTCCTGCAGGGCCGGAATCGTGCCCTGCAGGCGGGCACCGGGCTTGAGCCCGTACATCTGGTCCTCGCGCAGGTTCAGCGCCACCCACATGTGGTCGATGTCGACCAGGGTGAAAACCGGATAGCCGGCCGGCACCAGCTCGCCGATATCGGCCATGCGCTTGCCGACCTCGCCGGCCAGCGGCGCGCGGCCCTGGGTTTCCTGGCGCGCCGCATCCACCTCGGCCTTGGCACCCTCGGCTTGCCGCACCTGTGCCAGTGCCGCGTCCTTGTCCTGCACCCGTGCACCGGCAAGGGCAAGGTCGTACTGCGCGCGAGCAGCGCGGGTCAGTTCGTTGGCACTGCGCGCCTGCGCCTGTGCTTCGTCGCGCTTCTGCCGGCTTACCACGCCCTCGGCGTAGAGATTGTCGAGCCTGCGGAAGGTACTGGTCGCCAGTTCGGCGCCGGCCTGTGCGCGCTTCCAGTTGGCTTCGGCGGCGCGGATATCCTCGCTGCGTGCGCCCTCCTCGGCCTTGGATGCCATCGCCGCAGCCGCAGCCACCACCGCGTCGGCCTGGCGCTCCTTGGCGGCGACTTCGGGGCTGTCGAGATCGAACAGCACCTGCCCGGCCTTGACCCGGTCGCCTTCGCGCACATGCAACTGCTGCAGGCGCGCGGTGACCTTGGCGGCGACGTTGACGTTGTCGGCATCGGCCATGCCCTGCACCTGGTCCGGTGGGCTGCGCAGGCCCAGCCACAGGCCGACCGCCACCAGCACCAGCAACACCACGCCGGCAATCAGGAACACGCGGCGTTGCCGCGGATTGGTCTCCACCTGCAGCGAATCGCTCATTCCAGCACCTTGTCCGCACGTTGGCGGTAGTCGTCAAAACGTTGCAGTTGCCCGCTCACTTCCAGCAGCTGCGCCAGCGCCACGTCGAACTGATAGGCAGCCTGTGCACGTTCCACCTGCGCCCCGCCCAGGCCAAGCCGTGCGTCGATCACATCCAGCGAGGTGGACTGGCCTTCGCGGAACGACAGCTCCTGCAGGCGCAAATTCTCCTGCGCCTGGGCGATGCTGCTGTCCAACAGCTGGAACTGCGCGCGGGCGGTCTCCAGCTCGTTCCAGGCCTTGCCGACGCCAAGCTGCAACTGGTTCTCCACTTCGCTCAGCCCCGATTGCGCCTGCTCCAGCTGCGCGCGCGCCGCGCTGACCTGCAGCGGCCGCGCCGTCGGCGACAGGAAGGTGTAGCGCAGGCCGATACCGAAGGCCCAGTCGGCGTCGGTCAACAACGCATCGCGACGGCGCAGGTCGTACTGGCCGAACAGATAGATCTGCGGCTTGAGCTTGGCCTGCTGTGCACGCACGCCCTGTTCGGCCTGCGCGGTCAGCGCGCGCAAGCGGCCAACCTGTGGATGCCGCTGCTGGGCGCTGCGCTCGAACTCCTCACGCGCACCGACCGGACCATTGATCACGAACAGCGGCGACGTCGTCGCAACCGTGCCACCACTGCGCAGCAAGGTGGCCAGCGCCTGCTGCAGGGTGGACAGATCGTTGACGGCCTTCTGGTATTCGCGCTCGGCCTTGTCGCGGGCGACGTTGGCCTGCAGCCGTTGCGCCTTGGTGGCAAAACCCTCGCGTTCGAGCTTCTGTGCATCCTCAAGATGCCGCTGTAAACCATCACGTACATCACGGCGCACCTGCAGCGCCTGCTCGGCCAACTGCTGGCCGAAGTAGGCCTGCACCAACTGCAACGACAACGACTGTCGCTGCAGTTCGCGATCGGCCTGGGCCAGTTCGCTGGCCGCTTGTGCAGCTCCTTGCGCAGCGGGAATCAAGCCACCGCTGTACAAGGGCACGCTGGCAGTAACAATTGGACGGGTGCGCCAGTCACGCTCGCCGAACTCCAAGGGCGACTCGATGCCGAAGGCCTCGGCCACCGGTGCCAGCGATCCCAGCGGCAGGTTCAAGGTCTTCTGGAACTGCATGCGGCGCACGTCGGCGGTGATTTCCGGCAGCCGCAGGTAGCGACTGGCATCCTGCAGGTCCAGCTTGTTGCGCACCCCGGCATCGGCGGCGGCCAGCGCGTCGGATACCTGCTCCAGGCGTTGCCGCGCCTGCTCGTAGCTCAACGCCGGCACCGTCTCCGAGGCTGCTGCCGGCGGCGCCAGCAGCATCCACAGCACACACAACCCTATCGCGACCGATGCTGGTTGCTTGCCTGCCACCCCGATACTCCTGCTCGTTGGCTGGACCCAGCATAGCCGCCCAACGGGTGAGGAAGAAGTCAGCCGGGCGATCAGGCCGCCTGCGCCTGCCGCAGGCTTCCCGGCAAACAGACCAGGCTGCGCCCGGAATGATCGAGCAGGCGCAAGCTGCCATCCGGGTCCTCTGCCAGCGCGGTCAGGCTTTCCACCCAGTCGCCATCGTTGCCGTAGACCAGACCATCCCGTTCGACCAGCGCCGCGCGATGGATATGACCGCAGATGATGCCGTCCAGCCCGCGCCGGCGCACGTCGGCCAACCCGGCCTGCACGAAGCGCTCGATATAGCGCTCGGCTGCGCCGCTCTGCCGCTTGAGGAATTCCGACAGCGACCAGTAGCGCAGGCCAAGCCTGCGCCGCGCGGCGTTGAGCAGACGGTTGCCGGTGAGGATGCGGTAATACAGCCAGTCACCAAAGCGCTCCTGCAGCCCACCGAAATGGGTGGCGCCGTCGTAGTCATCACCATGCACGACCAACAGGCGCCGGCCATCGGCGGTGGTGTGGATGGCACGGCGCCGCACCTGCATGGCCGGCAGCATCAGGCCGCAGGTGCGGCGCAGTGGTGCATCGTGATTGCCGGGGATGTAGATGATCTCGGTGCCCGCACGACGCAGCGCGTGCAAGGCCTCGATCACCTCGTTGTGCGCCTGTTGCCAGGTCGCACGCTTATGGGAAAGCCACCACAGGTCGACGATGTCGCCGACCAGATACAGGCGTTCGCAACGCAGACTGCCAAGGAAGCGCGCCAACTCGGCGGCGTGGCAGTGACGTGCACCCAGATGCGTGTCGGAGATGAACACGGCTCTCCGGTGCGGCGGCAGCAGCGGCACCGCACTCATGCCGTTGCTCCGGCATCACGCAGATAGCGTTTGCGTTTGTGCGGGCGGATGGCGTGCAGATCCACTTCGATCAGGCCGTCGATGGAATCGCTGAAATCCGGATCGACGCCGAACGCAAGGAAACGCGCACCACCCGGCTCACACAGGTCGGTGTACTGCCGGTACAAGGTCGGCACGCTGGTACCCAGCGTCGCCAGATTGGCCTTGAGCACGTCGAACGCGGCCTGCGTATCCAGCTCGCCGAAACTCGGCGGCGCAGCGAAGTACTGGAAGGGCCGGTTCGACTCGGCCAGGCTGCGGCCGGCACCGTAGTACTGCTGGTAATAGGCCACCAGCTGCTCGCGCGCCTCGCGCGGCAATGCGGCACTGATCGACACCGCGCCAAACAGATAGCGCACGCCTGGTTGGCTGGCGAGGTAGGCGCCGATGCCCTGCCACAGATAATCCAGGCTGCGACTGCCCCAGTAGTCAGGCACCACGAAGCTGCGGCCCAACTCCATGCCCTCGGCGATGCGCGGAATGGCATCGTCCGAGTAACGAAACAGGCTGGCGGTATACAGCCCTTGCAGGCCACTGCGCGCCAGCGCCGGTGCGCCGCGCATGACCCGGTAGGCGCCGGCAATGCGCTGAGCCGGCGCGTCCCAGACAACGATGTGCTGATAGAGAGGGTCGAAATCGTCCAGATCGCGGCTACGGCCGGTGCCCTCGCCTACTTCGCGGAAGGTCAGTTCACGCAGTCGCCCCAGTTCCAGCAGCAAGGGCGAGTTGGCCGCGCATTGAGCCAGGCGGATCTGCTTGCCGTCGCTGGTCTGGCCCAGCAGTTCCGTCGCCTCGATGGCGGCTGCGACCTGGGCCGCAGCAACCGGTTCGGCCAAAAGCTGCAGGCTGTTCTCCTGCAGCTCGGCGCCCTGCTGCTCCTTGCCCAGCGCGTACAGCGCGTCACGCACCGCCTGCAGCTGCCGTGCCGGGTCCTGTTGCGCATCCAGCCGCATCAGCTGGCCGATCTGCAGGCGCAACGGCCGCTTGCGGCGAGCGAACATCTCCCGCGCCAGCAAGGCAGTGCCGGCCGGCTTGAACAGCGCCGAGGCGCCGTAGAACAGCGCCGAGTTACGCGCCTGCACCCGCACCGGCAGCACCGGCGCGTCGCAGGCACGGGCAAAACGGACGAAGCCACGGTTCCAACGACCGTCGCGGATGCCCTGCAGCGACAGCCGCGAGACCTCACCGGCCGGGAATACGATCACGCACTGCTCGGCCTGCAGCGCCTGCTCCACCGCCTGCAGGCTGGCCCGCTGGGCGCTGCCGCCGAGGATGCGCACCGGTAGCAGCAGATCGCGCAGCGGCTCCAACTCCAGCAGCATGTCGTTGGCGATGATCCGCACGTCGCTGCGGACCCTGCCCACTGCGTCCAGCAGTGCTAACGCGTCCAGCGCCCCGGAGGGGTGGTTGGCGACGATCAGCAGGCGCCCACTGACCGGAATCCGCGCCAGCGCCGCCGCATCCACTGCGTAGCCGGTGTCGAGGAAGCCCAGCGCGGCACTGACGAAGGCGAAGTCCTGTAACCCGGCACTGCGCTGCAGGAAGGCGTCCAGCTGGTCGAAACGTGACCAGCGTCCCACTGTGCGCAATAGCGGCCGGGCCAGGTGTCGACGCGGGCCGTGGAACCAATCGGGGTAGCGTTGCTGCAGGCGCTGCGCGATCTGTTGCATGGCAAGGTCTCCCTGTCGGCCCATTGGCCGGGAGCCTGCGCCCGCCACAAGGCAGGCCGGTTGCGGTTTTGCGGCAATCCGGTGACCGTGGCTTAACCGGATGGCAACAGACACTTCGGCACTATTCCGTCAAGGTGCCGACCGTGTATGATGCGCGCCCATCTTTCCATCCGAATCAAGGGATATATAGCCCGATGTCCAGCTACCTGTTCACCTCCGAATCGGTCTCCGAAGGCCATCCGGACAAGATTGCCGACCAGATCTCCGATGCGGTGCTGGACGCGATCCTGGCCCAGGACAAGCGCGCCCGCGTGGCCTGCGAAACCCTGGTCAAGACCGGTGCGGCGATTGTCGCCGGCGAAGTGACCACCTCGGCGTGGGTCGATATCGAAGAACTGACCCGCAACGTCATCAACGAGATCGGCTACGACAACTCCAACGTCGGCTTCGACGGCCACACCTGCGCCATCATCAACATGCTGGGCAAGCAGTCGCCCGACATTGCTGCCGGCGTTGACGGCACCAACAAGAAGGCCAAGAAGCCGGAAGAGCAAGGCGCTGGTGACCAGGGCCTGATGTTCGGCTATGCCTGCAATGAAGCCCCGGAATTCATGCCGGCGCCGATCTACTACTCGCACCGCCTGGTCGAGCAGCAGGCCAAGGTCCGCAAGAAGAAGAACTCGCCGTTGCCGTGGCTGCGCCCGGACGCCAAGAGCCAGGTGACCCTGCGTTACGGCCAGGACGGCAAGATCGAAGGTCTGGACGCCGTGGTGCTGTCGACCCAGCACGATCCGGGCGTGAAGCAGAAGGACCTGGTCGAGGCCGTGCGCGAGCACATCCTCAAGCCGGTGCTGCCGAAGGCATGGCTGGACAAGCTGCCGAAGAACAAGGTGCACATCAACCCGACCGGCATCTTCGTGATCGGCGGCCCGGTGGGCGATTGCGGCCTGACCGGTCGCAAGATCATCGTCGACACCTACGGCGGCATGGCCCGTCACGGCGGTGGTGCGTTCTCCGGCAAGGACCCGTCCAAGGTTGACCGTTCGGCCGCTTACGCTGCCCGTTACGTCGCCAAGAACGTGGTTGCCGCTGGCCTGGCCGACAAGTGCGAAGTGCAGGTCTCCTACGCCATCGGCGTGGCTGAGCCGACCTCGATCTCGGTCACCACCTTCGGCACCGGCAAGATTCCGGACGCACAGATCGAGAAGCTGATCCGCGCCCACTTCGACCTGCGTCCGTACGGCATCATCAAGATGCTGGACCTGATCCACCCGATGTACCAGCAGACCGCTGCCTACGGCCACTTCGGCCGCAAGCCGAAGGAATTCTCGTACGTCGACGGCGACGGCAAGACCCAGAACGCGACTGCGTTCTCCTGGGAGAACACCGACCGTGCCGAAGCCCTGCGCAAGGCTGCGAAGCTGAAGTAAGTTCAGCGGCAGGTGAAAGCACTACCCGGACGGGCCGCGCAAGCGGCCCGTCTGCTTTTCGTACAACGGCCCTTGCCAAGCACCAGCGCGCCCGCACACGATAGCGCCGCATACACAGGGAGCGTCGGCATGTTTTCAGCATTCTTCGGCAATCTGTTCAAGGACAAGCCCGACCCGGACCGGTTTGCCCGCAAGTTCATGGACGCGGTGCGCAGCAATGGCTATCCGCATGAACTGGACTATGAGGCGGACACCTTCCGCGTCCGCCATGCCAACGGCTCCTACTTCAATCTGCACAACGCCTACCACGCCTACTTGGGCGCTCCGCGCGGACAACAGCGCAAGGCCTTGCAGTCCTTCAGCAGCTTGCTTGGCATCCACGACAACGATGCCGCGATGAGCTGGGAGCAGACCCGGCCCATGCTGCGCCCCTTGATCCGCAGCATCACCCAGCTTGAGGAAATCAGCCTGCACCATGCCGAGCAGGATGGCTGGGACGCGCCGCCGATGCAGCTGCAGTACCGGCGCCTGAGCGAAGAGTGCGTCGAGCTGCTGGCGGTAGACCATCCCGACCACACCGCCACTCTCACCCGCGGACCGGAGGAAGCTTGGGGCGTGGACTTCGATCAGGCCCTGGCCATCGCCCGCGCCAACCTGCGGCAAAGCCCCGACGAACCTTTCGTCGAGGTAATGCCCGGCGTCTACCAGGCCGCCTGGGGCGATGCGTATGACAGCAGTCGCGCGCTGCTGCCAGATCTGCTGCACCGGGTACCCGTCGCCGGGCTGCCGGTGTTCATGCTGGCTACCCGTGACGTATTGCTGGTCACCGGCGAAGGCGACTTGCAGGGGCAGGCGCAGATGCTGGAGTTGGCCGCCAATGCGTTTGCCGATGGGCGTGTGATTTCCTGGGAAGTGCTGCGCTACGACGACGGCCAGTTGCATGCGCACGTGCTGGCCGATGCGGGCCAGCGCGAACGCCAGCGGCAACTGCGGGTGGAACTCGACGCCGATGCCTATGCACTGCAGAAGCAGCTATTGGAGCGCGTGCACCAGAAGCACGAGGAAGATGTGTTTGTTGCCAGCTTCATGGTCCACAACGAAGAGCGGGTTTCGCTGTGCGCCTGGACCGACGGGGTGGCGAGCTCACTCCCACGCACCGACCGCCTGGTTCTGGTGATGCCTGTGGATGGCGCGGAAGCCGAGACCCTGGTGGTTGATTGGGAGCAGGCGCAACCCGTCCTCGGCCACCTGCTGCGTGAAGACACCCGGCACATCCACCCGCCGCGTTATCTCACGCTTGGTTTCCCCGATGCAGAGACACGCGCGCGACTGCAGGCGATCTGACAAGGTTTCCTGCGCTGATCGTGTTTGAGCAAAGAAGGCTGCCTGCGAGGGCAGCTTTTTTGTTGGCTTTTAGCTTTTAGCCTTTTGGCTTTGGCTTTGGCTGTGGCTGTGGCAGTTGCTGTGGCACTTGCTTTAGCCCTTCTCCCGCCCGCGGGAGAAGGGTTGGGATGAGGGCAGCTTTGGCTCTTGATCCGGCAAAGACAAAAGCCAAAGCCCCAAAAGCCCCCTCATCCGCCCTCCGGGCACCTTCTCCCGCAGGCGGGAGAAGGGACAGCAAACAGCAACTGCCAAAGCCGAAGCCACAGCCACAGCCACAGCCAAAGCCACAGCCACAGCCACAGCAAAAGCCAAGCCGCAGCCCTGGCAACGGCCAAAGCCAAAACAGAAACCGAACCCAGATCAACGCTCAAAGCCGTCCCACAAACCCACTCCAGCAGCCTCGCACCCTTCCGCCCTGTTCCCCATAACGACCAATGCACTACCATCGCCCCATGGGAAAGGAAGACCGTAGACCAATTGCCGCCCGTTCCACTGGCTGGGCTCGTGCCCTCAGCGCCGCGTTGGCACGCTCCTCAATCACGCCGAACCAGATTTCGGTACTCAGCATCTTCTTTGCTGCAGGTGGCGCTGCTGCACTGTTGTATTGCACCGGCCTACCCGGGCTGATCGCCTGCGCCGTCGGCGTCCAACTGCGCCTGATCTGCAACCTGCTCGACGGCATGGTGGCAATGGAAGGTGGCAAACAGACACCTACCGGCGCGCTCTACAACGAATACCCGGACCGCATCGCCGACTCGCTGCTGATCATCGCGCTCGGCTACGCCGCCGGCATGCCCTGGCTGGGCTGGCTCGGCGCATTGCTGGCCGCGCTCACCGCCTATGTCCGCTTGTCCGGTGCCAGTCTCGGCCTGGCGCAGGACTTCCGCGGGCCGATGGCCAAGCAACACCGCATGTTCGTACTTACCGCGGCCTGCGTGCTGGCCATCATCGAACAATTGACCACGCACACGTACTACGTGCTGCCTGCCGCCGCCATCATCATCGCCGCCGGCTCGCTGTTGACCTGCATCACCCGCACCCGCGCCATCGCCGGGAAACTCAAGGCGGGCACCTGATGCTCTCAAGCCTGTTGGTCGCCGCCGTCAAGGTTTTCATTGGTGCCTATCCACGTTGGGTTGGCAGCCGCCCTACCGACACCCAGCGCATCTACTTCGCCAACCACTCCAGCCACCTGGATACGGTTGCGTTGTGGTCAGCCCTGCCACCGGCGCTGCGCGAGCACACCCGCCCGGTCGCCGCGCGCGACTACTGGAGCAAGGGTGTACGCAAGCTCATCGCCGACAAGGGCTTCAACGCGGTGTTGATCGAGCGTGACCGCAGCAAGTGCGAAGGCGATCCACTGCAACCGCTGCATGACGCCTTGGATGCCGGTGATTCGTTGATCCTGTTCCCGGAGGGCACCCGCAACCACGAACCGCTGCCACAGCCGTTCAAAGCCGGCCTGTTCCATCTGGCGCAGCAGTACCCGCATGTGGAACTGGTGCCGGTGTATCTGGACAACGCACGCCGCGCGCTGCCCAAGGGCAGTATGGTGCCGGTGCCGCTGGTGTGTACGGCGCGCTTCGGCGCGCCGCTCAGTCGCGTTCCCGATGAAGACAAGGCGCAGTTCCTGGAGCGCGCACGCAACGCAGTGGTGGAGCTGGCATGAACAACGTCTTCCTACAGCTCCCGCTGGGCAGCTTCCTGCAGCAGGCCATCGACCGCGCGCCACCGAGTTTCTGGTGGATGATCGGCGGCGTGTTTGGCGTACTGATCCTCGCCAGCTCGATCGGTTTCATCCTTGGCCGGATCAAACCCGGCTCGGTGGTCGACAACCTCAACGCGCGCATCCGCGCGTGGTGGGTGATGGCCGCCGTGCTGCTGTTCTGCTTTGTGCTCGGCAAGATCGCCACGCTGGTGTTCTTCGGTCTGCTGTCGTTCTTTGCGCTGCGTGAATTCATCTCACTGACGCCAACACGACGTGGCGACCATCTCGCTCTGTGCCTGTGTTTCTACATCGCCATCCCGTTGCAGTACTGGCTGATCGGCATCGACTGGTACGGCCTGTTTGTCATGTGCATTCCGGTGTACGGCTTCCTTGCCTTGCCCGCAGTTTCGGCACTGTCCGGTGACACCGAGAACTTTCTGGAGCGCAACACCAAGATCCAGTGGGGCGTGATGCTCACCGTGTTCTGCCTCAGCCATGCGCCGGCACTGATGCTGCTGCGTATTCCCGGCTACGAAGGGCAGAACCTGATGCTGCTGTTCTACCTGCTGCTGGTGGTACAGCTCAGTGACGTGCTGCAGTACGTGTTCGGCAAGCTGTTCGGCAAACACCTGCTTGCGCCCTTGGTAAGCCCGTCCAAGACCGTTGAAGGCTTGGTAGGCGGCGGTCTCGCTGCAACCGCTGTTGGCGCCGCGCTGTACTGGATCACCCCGTTCTCACCGCTGCAGTCGGCGGCACTGTCCTTGTTGATCGTGATCTGCGGCTTCCTGGGCGGGTTGGCGTTGTCGGCGGTGAAGCGCAGCCTTGGCGCCAAGGACTGGGGCGAGATGATCGAAGGCCATGGCGGCATCCTGGACCGATTGGATTCGGTGGTGTTCTCGGCACCGGTGTTCTTCCACGTGGTGCGCTACAACTTCCAGTAAGCCCGCAAATGTAGTGGCCCGCCAAAAACTGGCGCAGTACAAAACGCGCCCCCCCAAAACCGGCCAGGGGCGCGCCGCACCGGGAGCGGAGCGCCGCCCGCACCGCCGGAGAGAGCAGGACT
>NZ_JBRRCU010000083.1:0-15394 GCF_056759195.1 Stenotrophomonas sp. STEN083
CCCGCCCGCGCCGCGCCACCACCCCACCCCACCCCCCTCCGCGGGCCGCCCGCCCCCGGCCGCCCCCCCCCCGTGCCGCCGACCCCCGGCCCCGGCGCCGCCCCCCCACTACTTGTAGGAGCGGCGTGAGCCGCGAAGATCGTAGATAAACAGCGCAAAGCTGCCCTCATCCGCCCTCCGGGCACCTTCTCCCGTAAACGGGAGAAGGGATCGAGCCGCCACAGCTTCCTGTGGACTCACCCCCGCGCAGCCCACCAGCTACGCAACATCAAACCCGCCGGACTCGGCTGGTATTCACCACCACGGATGCGTGCCTGCTGGCGGCCACGCGCCAGCACCGCATAGACACGGCGCGGACGTGGGCCGGCGACGCGCGACGGCCAAGCCGCCTGAAGGGCCTTGTCCCATTCCATTTCATTGCTGAAGGCCTGCGGCACCGACGCAGCATTTTCCTGCACGCGCAACGCCAGCATCTGCGTGATCAGCGCCTCGGCAGCCGCCGGCGACGGCTTGCTGTTGAACACAGCTGCTTCCACCGCCGCCGCCGCTGTCGCGTACTGCGCCAAGGACTTGCGCGCCTGCGCTTCGTCAGCCACGCGATCACGCGCGTCGATCAAGCCCGGCAAGGCATCGGCCAGCTGCGCCCACGGCGCACGCACCGGCTCCAGCAGGCGTCCCAGCGGGTGTCTCGAACGCTGCACCTCCCAGCTGCGCAGCTCCTCGCCCCACCACGCCAGCTTGGCGTCCTGCGGCGTGGTGTCGCCACTGGCGTTCAAGATGTCGTCGAATTCCTGCAGCAGCGCGAACCAGGCCACGCTGCGCTCACGATCGGCCTCGTCGACAAAGCGCTCCACGAAGGCCCATTCCGGCCAACGCTCACGCCACTTGTCCAGAAAGCTGTCCAGCGCACTGCTCACATCAAACCTCGTTGTTGAATCAGGCCGTAGCCGGTTGGGTAGCTGGCCATGCGGCGGGCTGCCAAAGTTGTTGCGGTAACTCACAGATGCTGTCGGCCTGCCAAGCCTGCGGGTCATCGCCGTGCAGACGGTAACCCCACAACACCGCCACCGACGGCATCCCGGCGGCGCGGGCGGCAATGATGTCGCGCTCGTCGTCGCCGACGTAGACGCAGGCGCTGGCGGCGGTCTTGATCTGCTGTGCGGCCACCTGCAGTGGCAGCGGGTGCGGCTTGCGCTCGGCAAGGGTGTCACCGCCGATCAGCACCGCGCAGCGCTGTTCCCAGCCCAGCTGCGGCAGGATCAGCCGTGCAAGATACTCCGGCTTGTTGGTGACGATGCCCCAGGTGGTACCGTTCTGCTCCAGTGCCTGCAGCATGGTTTCAATGCCATCGAACAGCGTCGCGTACTGGCCGATCAGTGCTTCATAGATCTCCAGAAACTCAGGAACCAACGCATGCCGCTCAGCCTCGGCCATCAGCGGGAAGGCGACCGCCAGCATCGCCCGTGAGCCCTTGGACACCGCCGGGCGCAGCTGCTCCAGCGTCACCTCTCCCATGCCGCGGGCCTGCAGCATGCGATTGGCAGTAACGACAAAGTCCGGTGCGCTGTCCAGCAAGGTGCCGTCCAGATCGAACAGCACGGCTGCCGGGAATGAACTGGCACTCATGCCTGTTCCGGCTTGACCGCGTAGGCCAGGTAGTTGATGTCGGTGCGACTGCTCAGGCGGGCACGGTTGCGCCACGGCTCGTAGGCCATGCCGCTGACGTCCTGCAAGGACAAATCAGCCGCCCGCAACCATGCGCCCAGCTCGGCCGGCTTGATGAATTCCTGGTAGTGGTGCGTGCCCTTCGGCAGCAACCGGGCGATGTACTCGGCGCCGACAATGGCCACCGCGAATGCGGCCGGGGTGCGGTTGATCGTGGACAGGAACAGCTTGCCACCTGGACGCAGCAGACGATGACAGGCAGCGATGATCGCGCCCGGGTCCGGTACGTGCTCCAGCATTTCCATGCAGGTCACCACGTCGAAACTACCCGGCTGTTCTGCGGCCAGATCCTCGGCTGCCTGCACCCGGTAGTCGACGCTGACGCCGGATTCCAGGCCATGCAGACGGGCGACTTTCACCAGCTCCGGGGCCAGATCGATGGCCGTAACCTGCGCGCCTTCTTTGGCCAGCGCTTCACTGAGGAGGCCGCCGCCGCAGCCGATGTCCAGCACCTTGGCACCGCGCAGGCCGGCGCGGTCAGCCACGTACTTCAAGCGCACCGGGTTCAGCGCGTGCAGCGGCTTCTGCGGGCCGTCGGCGTCCCACCAGCGAGTGGCGAGTGCGGCGAACTTGTCCAGTTCGGCCTGATCGAAATTGGTGGAGGTGGAAGCTGCACTCATATCGGTTTCCTCTTGCGGCCGCGTGGGGCGGCCGGGTGCGCGGTCAGGCGCGGATGGTACGGATGCGGTCGCGCCATTGGCGTGCATTGGCGGTGATCGCGGCAATGTCCATGTCGACCAGCTGACGCTGGACCAGCTTGGGCTTGCCGGCGATCCACACGTCGCTGACCTGGTGCCGGCCAGCGGCATACACCAGCTGCGACAGCACGTGGTGCAGCGGCTGGGTTTCCAGTGCGGACAGGTCCACGCAGGCCAGATCGGCCTGCTTGCCGACTTCGATCGAGCCGATGCGGTCGCCGAATCCCAGCGCGCGGGCGCCGCCCAGCGTCGACGCGCGCAGCGTGGTCGCCGCGTCCAATGCAGTCGCATCGTTGGCCACTGCCTTGGCAAGGATGGCCGCGGTGCGGTTCTCGCTGAACATGTCCAGGTCGTTGTTGCTGGCGCAGCCGTCGGTGCCGATTGCCAGATTGACGCCAGCCCTGACCAGCGCACAGGCCGGGCAGAAGCCCGAGGCCAGCTTCAGGTTGGACTCCGGGCAATGCACCACGCTGACGCCACGTTCGCCGCACAGGTGGATTTCGGCATCGGTGAGCTGGGTCATGTGCACGGCGATCAGACGCTCGTTGACCAGACCAAGGCGATCCAGTCGCGCCAATGGGCGCTGCCCGTGCAGGGCAATGGAATCGCTGATTTCCTGCGCGGTTTCATGCGTGTGCAGGTGTACGCGGCTGTCGAGCTGGTCGGACAGCATCCGCACCCGCTCGAAATTGGCGTCGCTCACCGTATACGGCGCATGCGGTGCGAATGCGGTGCCGATCAGCGCATCGTCGCGCCAGGTATCGTGCAGCTCGGTGGCACGGGCGAAGTACTCGTCATCGGTCTTGGCCCAGGCGCTGGGGAAGTCGATGATCACCGAGCCGACCAGTGCGCGGAAGCCGTGCTTTTTGTACACGGCGGCCTGCACGTCGGCGAAGAAATAGTTTTCGTTGGCGCAGGTGGTGCCGCCGCGCAGCATCTCGGCGATGGCCAAGGTGGTGCCGTCGGCAACGAACTCCGGCCCAATGACCGCCGCTTCCACCGGCCAGATGTGCTCGCGCAGCCAGGTCATCAGCGGCAGGTCATCGGCGATGCCACGCAGCAGCGTCATCGGGTTATGGGTATGGGCGTTGACCAGGCCGGGAATCAGCGCCGCTTCCGGACGCGAAACGACCTGCTTGGCGCTGAAACGCACGCGGGCTTCGGCGCGCGGCAGCACTGCCACGATCACGCCGTCATGGATCGCCACCGCGTGGTCTTCAAGCACCACCGCATGCGGCTCTACCGGCACTACGTAACCGGCTTCGATCAATAGATCGCACTGCTGGGGTTGGATATCACTCACGCCGGTTCACCTCTGGATCTGTTGCTGTATTCATCCAGCCAATGCCGGATGCGAAAAAGGCTTCGAGCTTCCCAAAGGTCGCCCGAAGCCCAATGTTACCTGCGCCGCCATCCCTGCCTTGGCGGGGATGGCGCAATGGCGAAGTCCCTGCGTTTGCGCCATCCCGTGCCGAGACACCCGACTGCGCGGGGATGACCAGCCGAAGCAAATGCTGGAACCAGGGCAAGTGCAGGAGCCAAAGCAAGAGCGATCCCCGCCTGCGGGGGGATGACGTAATGGCAAAGACGGTTGCGCTTGCGCAACCGCGCCATTACGTCACTTGACGCGAGCCGAGTACTCGCCCGAACGCGTGTCAACGCGGATGATTTCATCCTGGTTGACGAACAACGGGACGCGAACCACGGCGCCGGATTCCAGAGTGGCCGGCTTGCCGCCGCCGCCCGAGGTGTCACCGCGCACGCCCGGATCGGTCTCGACGATCTTCAGTTCGACGAAGTTCGGCGGGGTCACGTCGATCGGCACGCCGTTCCACAGGGTCACCACGCAGGACTCTTCGCCCTTGAGCCACTTCTCGGCGCCATTCATGCCAGCCTTGTCAGCCTGCACCTGCTCGAAGGATTCCGGGTCCATGAAGTGCCAGTACTCGCCATCGCTGTACATGTAGTTCATGTCGGTATCGACCACATCCGCTGCTTCCAGCGTGTCAGTCGACTTCATGGTGACTTCCTGGGTGCGGCCGTCCTTGATCAGGCGGTACTTCACGCGGGTGAAGGACTGGCCCTTGCCCGGCTTGACGTACTCGGTGTCGATGATGACCGCCGGGGCGTTGTTGACCAGGATTTTCATCCCGTTCTTTACGTCGTTCATGCCGTAACTGGCCATGCTGAAACTCCTGAATTGGCAAAACCGCCGCGTGGTGCGGGCGGCCGGATTAGAATGGAACGCCCGCCATACTGGTGGGCCATCTGTTTTTCTGACCGCCAATGATAACCGCAGCCCCCGCCCTCACTCCAGAAAAAGCCATCGTGACCCTGCCCGACGACCGCTGGCAGGCGCACTGGCGCCAAGCCATCCGCGACCCCGCCGAGCTGCTGGCTGTGCTGGGCCTGGATGCTGAAACCGCGGGCGTTTCGGCCGATGCGCTGGCGCAGTTCGCGTTACGGGTGCCGCGCGGCTTTGTCGCACGGATGCGCCACGCCGACCCAGCCGATCCCTTGTTGCGGCAGGTCTTGCCGATCACCGACGAGATGCAGGTCGTGCCCGGATTCAGCTTCGACGCCGTCGGCGACGGCGCGGCCAAGAAAGCCACGGGGGTGATCCAGAAGTACCGTGGCCGCGCCCTGCTGGTCACCACCGGCAGCTGCGCCATCAACTGCCGTTACTGCTTCCGCCGCCACTTCGACTATGCCGGCGAGAACGCCGCCAAGGGTGGCTGGCAGGAGGCCGTGGCGGCGATCGCAGCCGACCCGGACATCGACGAGGTCATCCTGTCCGGTGGCGACCCACTGTCACTGAACACCTCCAAGCTAGCCGAGCTCACCGATGCCCTGGCCGCCATCCCGCATATCAAGCGCCTGCGCATCCACAGCCGCCTGCCGGTGGTTCTGCCCGAACGCGTGGACGATGCGCTCGTGCAATGGCTGCGCAACCTGCCCTGGCCGGTAGCCTTCGTGCTACACGCCAACCATGCCAATGAATTCGACGCCCAGGTGGATGCCGCCCTCGCCCGCATCCGCGCTACCGGCGCGCAACTGCTCAACCAGGCAGTCTTGCTACGCGGCGTCAACGACGACCTGGATGCCCTGGCGGCATTGAGCGAGCGCAGCTTTGCCGCCGGCGTGATGCCTTACTACCTGTATCAGTTGGACAAGGTACAAGGCGCGGCCCATTTCGAGGTCAGCGACGAACAGGCGCTGGACCTGCACGCCGCGCTGATGGCCCGGTTGTCCGGCTATCTGGTGCCCAAGCTGGTGCGCGAGATCGCAGGCGACACCAGCAAGCGGCCGCTCTGAGCTGGAGCGGCTGCGCCAAGGCGGCCAAAACAATCGGCTGGATCAGCGCACCGCCGCCATTGCACCGCGCTCCAGCAGGCTTACCAGACCGGCCGCTTCCAAGGGCCGCCCCAGCCAGTAACCCTGGACCAGATCACAGCCGCGCTGGCTGAGCAACTCGAACTGCGCTTCCTGCTCCACACCCTCCGCCACCACGGTAATACCCAGCGCATGGGCCATGGCAATGATGGCTGTGGTCAACGCCAGATCGTCGGCGTCACGTTCCATGTCAGCGACAAAGCTGCGATCGATCTTGACCCCGTCCACCGGCACCTGGCGCAGATGGCTGAGCCCGGAGAAGCCGGTACCAAAGTCGTCCAACCACACCTTCACCCCCGCGCGGTGCAGCTTCTCCAACAAGGACACAGCCAACATCTCATCGCCGATCACCGCCGTCTCGGTCAGCTCCAGATGCAGGCGTGAAGCAGCCAGTCCGGAACCGAGCAGACTGCTTTCGACCTCCTGCAGCAGGTCACCGTTGCGCAGCTGCTTGGGCGAGACATTGACCGAAATAAACAGCTCCTCGCCTATCGAATTGCGCGGCCACTGCTGGGCCTGCTCACAGGCAGCGCGCAGCACCTTGGGGCCTATCATCTGGATCAGCCCACTCTGCTCGGCCACATCGATGAATACCGACGGAGGA
Organism: Stenotrophomonas sp. STEN083; assembly: GCF_056759195.1. NCBI lineage: Bacteria > Pseudomonadati > Pseudomonadota > Gammaproteobacteria > Lysobacterales > Lysobacteraceae > Stenotrophomonas > Stenotrophomonas sp. STEN083. The sequence goes on from NZ_JBRRCU010000083.1 coordinate 6,421, forward strand.
ATCGCGCCCAACGCCGGGTGATCCCAGCGCAGCAGCACTTCCACACCACACAGCATACGGTCGCGGGTACGGAAGATAGGCTGGTACACCAGGCGCAACTCGTTGCGCTCCCAGGCACCGCGCAGCTCCTGCTCCAGATGCAGGCGCCGCTCCACCGCATGATCCATGGCCAGGCTGTAGTAGCGGAAACAGTTCTTGCCGGCCAATTTGGCCTGGTACATCGCAATATCACCGTTCTTCAGCAATGCAGTGGCGTCCGCTGCATCCTCGGGGAACAAGGTGATACCAATCGAACTGCCAAGGAATATCTCACGCTGCTGCACCAGCAGCGGCTTGCCCAGATCGATCACCAACCGCTCTGCCAGCAGCTTGGCGACCTCGGCTGCGCTGCTTTGGCCCTGGCTGATCAGGATGACGAACTCGTCACCACCAAACCGGGCCAGCAAGGCGTCATCGCCGCCAATCTGCTCAACGGCATTGGAAATGTGCTGCGCGAACTGCAGCAAGGCGTCGTCACCGGCCTCATGCCCGAGCGTGTCATTGACCCGCTTGAACTCATCAATATCAATGAACAGCAACGCCAGTCCGCGCCCGGCCGCCTGGGCACGCAACAGCCGATGGTCCAGGGCTTCGCGGAAAGCGAGCCGGTTGGTCAAGCCAGTGAGAGCATCGGTATAGGCCATCTGGCGGACGTCGCGGTCGTGCCGGGCGATACTCTGACTCATGCGATCGAAAGTGCGCAGCAACTCCCCGACCTCGTCGCCGCGCCGGGTCGCCTGCGCCTCGATCAGGTAATCGCCGCGCTCGATACGCTGCGCCGCCACACGCAGCCAGCGGATCGGCCGCACCAGCGTGTACTGCACGTAGAACGCCATCACGCAGACAAAAACGAGCAACAGCAACATCAAGCCCAAGGCCCAGCCCAGCTCCCGTCGCTGGGTCTCCTGCATGCGCTGCTCCAGCGCCTGCATGGACTTGGCCTCCTGGGCACGAACCGGCGCCAGATTCATACCTACGCGCAGGCCGCCCAGTGGCTGACCACCAATCGCCAGAGGCACATCCACTTCAAGTATCGACGGCGACTCCTGCACCAGCGGCTTGAGCGAGCGTACCGCCGCCTTGGCCAACGGATCATTCATCGGCTGGCCATAACCGGCCACGTCGAAGGATCCGTCGTGAATCAACCGCCCCTCCGGGTCATAAACCAGCACATAGCTGACCGATTTCTGCCGTGCGGTATTGCGCACCGCCGTGCCGATAGCCGCAAGATCGGAGTAGTACAGCGGATTTATCAGCGTATCGGCCAAGGCATTGGCCAAGGCCGTGCCGCGCTCACGCACGCCTTGGTCGAATACCTGGCTGAGCACTTCGCCACTGTTGCGCAAGGCCTCGCGCTGGGCGGCAGCCTGACGCACCAGCATCAGCCCGACGATGACCACCACCACCAGCACCACCACGGCACTGGCGGCCAGGAAACGGGCCTGCAATCCAAACCGTAGCTTGTTCATTCCACCTCCATTCGGATGCGGACCAAACCACGGCGCAGGCGTTCAAGCGCACGCAGATTTGCCGGATCTACGGGGTGAAAGCCTGTAGTGCCAAAAAACTTGACCAGCGCCGGTCCGGCCACTGGGTCGCTGCTAGCTTCCAGCAACACCTGCTGCAGGCGGTTACGCACCGCCGGATCCAGATCGGCGCGTACCATTTCCACCGCACGCGGGATCGGTTCACTTCGGTACAGCACCCGCATGTCCTGGCGGAAGGCTGGCGGCATGGCCTGGTTGTCACCCCAATCGATGCTGCTGATCACCCCGGCATCCACCACGCGCTTGTGCACATAGGTGGAGATGTTCAATTCGGTTCGCACAAACACGTAGCCCACCGAGTCCTCGACCGGTGTATCGCGCGGGTCAAGCAGGATCTCAGGCTGCACGTTGTGGTCTAGCAGCTCCATGGCTGGCACAAGGTAGGCACTGGTGGATGCCGCACTCTGCATCGCCAAGGTGCGCCCGCGCAAACCCTCCAACGTGGTGATCGGACTATCCCGGCGCACGAAGAACACGCTGTGATACGCGCCCACGCCATTGCGCTCGGTGAGCAGCAGGGGCTTGGCGCCCGCCCGCTGACCCAGCGCCATCGCCGTGCCGGAGGTCTCGGTGACCCAATCAACGCGGCCACGCCGCAGATAGCTACCCATCTGCTGCGTGTCCTTGGCCATCAGGATGCGCCCTTCGACGATCCCGACATCGCGCATGCGCGGCACCACATAGTCCAGCAATGGCTTGAGTTGGTCGTAATGCGACTTCGGATCATCACTGATCCGCCCCAAGACCAATACCGAACGATCAACCGCCCCCACCGCTACGGGCTGCAGTGCAGCCAGTGTCAGTGCGGCTCCCCAAAGCCATCGCAAGACACTCAAAACGACACCCCCTAATCCATCCTCACAGAGTACCGCTTTTAGCAAAGCGTGACGCTGGCCTCAGCCCTTGCCCTCCGAGGCCAGGCGGGCCATACGCTGGGCATCGGACAGAATGCCGCGCATCAGCCTGACCTCCTGTTCGGACAGCTCAGCCTTCATGAACAGACGACGCAGCTTGCGCATGGCCGATTCAGGAGCGCGGCCCTTGTGAAAATCGATCTGATCCAAGGTATCGCCCAGCTGGCCGAACATCCCTTCCAATTGGGCGTGACTGGCCGGCGCCTCGTCCTGGCCGGGTTCAACGGATACCTGCACTACCGCGCCGGGCTGTGACTCCAACGCCGCCATCCGCACCTCATAGGCAAGAACCTGCACCGCCGCGGCCAGATTCAGCGAGCTGAATTCGGGGTCGGACGGGATATGCACGGCAGCGTGGCAGAGCTGCAGTTCCTCATTGGTCAGGCCGGTTCGCTCGCGACCGAACACAAAAGCCACTTCGGCTGGCTCGCCGGCCTTGGCCACGGCGCGCTGGCCGGCCGCTTCCGGCAGCAACTCTTCCAGCTGCACCCGCCGCGAGCGCGCGGTACAGCCCAGCACCAGGCGACAATCGGCCACGGCTTCGGCCAGGGTGGCGAACACCGGCGCGTCGCCGAGCACGTCTTCGGCACCGGCCGAGCGCCGGAAGGCATCCTCGTCCAAGGGCTTCTCCGGGGCCACCAGGACCAGCCGCGCCAGCCCCATGGTCTTCATCGCACGGGCCGCCGCGCCGATGTTGCCCGGGTGCTGTGTGCCAACAAGAACGAATCGAATATGAGCGGAAACAGACATGGCGTTAAAAAATCAGGAGCGAGACAGCTGTAGATGGTAAACTGCGCGGCCGGCCTTTGCGCCGGGCCTGCTCTTTTCCCCCGCCAATCCGATCTCTGCCCTCACGGGAGCCTTTAGCCATGCAGAAACCCGCCGTAACCGTCATGGTCAAGGCCGCTCGCCTCGCCGGCAACGTCCTGCTCCGCAACATCAACAAGCTTGAAGCCCTCAACGTGGTACAGAAGGGTCGGATGGATTACGCCAGCGAAGTCGATGCCGACGCTGAGAAAGTAATCGTCAAGGAACTCAAGCGCGCCTATCCGGAATACGGCATCTATGCCGAAGAAGGCGGCCTGCAGGGCGTCAACCGCATGATGTGGGTGATCGACCCGCTGGATGGCACCAGCAACTACCTGCGTGGCTTCCCGCACTACTGCGTCTCCATCGCCCTGGTTGAAAACGGCGAGCCGATCGACGCGGTGATCTTCGACCCGTTGCGCAACGAACTGTTTACTGCCTCCAAGGGCAATGGCGCCGTGCTCAACGACCGCCGCCTGCGCGTATCTGATCGCAAGGACCTGGAAGGCACCATGATCCACACCGGCTTCGCTCCGCGCGAACGCAGCCGTGCCAGCAGCCAGCTCAAGACCGTCGACACCCTGCTGGTGCAGGCTGAAGACGTACGCCGCACCGGCTCTGCCGCGCTGGACCTGGCCTACGTGGCCTGCGGCCGCGCCGACGCCTACTTCGAGGCCGGCGTGAAGGCATGGGACATCGCTGCCGGCGTGCTGCTGGTTCGCGAAGCCGGCGGCAAGGTCTGCAACTACCGCGGCGCCCCACTGGAGCGCATGGATTCGCGCGGCCCTGAGACCCAGCAGGTCGTGGCTGGCAACATCAAGGTGTGCGAAGCCCTGCAGAAGGTCCTCGTCAACACCGGCTACGCCGCCGAGTTCGATCCGAAGTTCTGATCCAGCTGGCATAAGCGGTGAGTCACCCGAGATCCGATGCCAGACTTCTGGCATCGGATTTTTTGTGGACACAGCTTTTGTAGTTGCCTTTGTAGGAGCGACGTAAGCCGCGAAGCAACAAAATCACCAGATGACACAGACTGCCGGCGCCCAGCAGCGCCAACTTCGCGGCTTAAGCCGCTCCTACAAGGACGGCCTGTCAGCCAGCGCCCGCCGCGGGCATGACCACAGTTCCCGCGACCGCCTGCCGGCCCCAGCCATAACGGCCTGCCAACCAGATCTCCAGCAATACCAGCGCCATCACGATCAGCAACGGCAACAGCAAGCCAAAATAGATGCCCGGCATCATCGAGCTGATCTGCGCCTTCAATAGACGGATCACCCCCTTGGTATGCAGCAGCTCGCTCATGCGCATGCCCAGCGCCTCGCGGAATACGGCTTTATCAAGTCCACTGCGCCCCCCCACCTCCTTCACCAGGCTGTCCTCCACCCATCGCAGCATCACTTCACTGCGCAGGTGCTCGATGCCCTTGCGCACCCAGCGCTGCGGCAAGCCTTCACCACTTAGCATGCTGATATCGGCAAGCCTGTGCTCACCCAGGTAGGACTCCACCGCCATGCGTGCGGCATCGTGCGCGGAAACATCATCGCGAAGCATTGCCTCCAACTCCGGCGTATCCAGCGACCGTTCGAACTCGACCAGCCAATGCTCGGTCGCAACCTGCAGATGCGGCTGGAAGTGATCGATCTGCTTGTACAGCGCACGCTGCCCACCGGCAACCAGCCCAACCTGTAATCCAATGAAGGCAAACAGCAGCGGCAGCACCACCACATAACTGGCGATCAACCAATGATGCCAACGCCGGCGCCGGGCAAGGCTGCCCCTGCGCGCCAGAGCGATCCACACTGCTACACCCAGGGCCAACCCCAGAACCGCTCCGAGCAACGAGCCGCCGATCAAGTCCAGCACGCTCAGTCCATTCCAGAACTCCATTGCCCAATATTGCGCGTCCTGCACCATATGCTCCTCATTCGCCTGTTGTGTCTGGAGGTTAGACACAAACCCATGCACCGAGGATACAAGCGTCTTATTTCTACGGACGGAAAAACACAGAGCTGTTAGCTCATGCACAACCAGCAACAAAGGCACAGCTGTAGCCGTGGTGGCAAAACAGACAACGCCCCTTGCGGGGCGTTGTGTTCAATCAATTGCGGATTACGCCGATTACTTTCAGCGCCAATCGCAAGCAAGCCCGACTCAGGCCACCGTCGAGGAACGCAGCGCGGCAATGCGCTCGTCCAGCGGCGGATGGCTCAGGAACAGCTTCTTGGCCGCCGAACCGGCGATGCCGAACGCAGCGATCTGGGTCGGCAAGGTGCTCTGGCCGTGGTTTAGCTTCAGACGTTCAAGCGCAGCGATCATCTTCTGCCGGCCAGCCAGCGAGGCACCACCCTGGTCGGCACGGAACTCACGATGACGCGAGAACCACATCGCGATCATCGTCGCGAACAGGCCGAATACCATCTCCAGCACAAACACGATGATGTAGTACGCAAAGCCACGGCCGCCGCCTTCGCGGTTGCCCGACAGCGCACTGTCGATCACGCCGCCAACCACGCGTGCGAGCACGATCACGAAGGTGTTCAAGACGCCCTGCAGCAGCGCCATGGTGATCATGTCGCCATTGGCAACGTGGGCGATTTCATGGCCAAGCACCGCTTCGGCTTCGTCCTCGCTCATGTTGTGCAGCAGACCGGTGGACACCGCCACCAGTGCGTTGTTGCGGTTGGCGCCGGTAGCAAAGGCGTTGATCTCAGGCGCGTCGTACACCGCCACCTCCGGCATGCCGATGCCGGCTGCCTTGGCCTGGCGGGCCACGGTGTCCAACAGCCAGCGCTCGGTCTGGTTGCGGGGCTCGGTGATGACAACCGCGCCGGTGCCGCGCTTGGCCATGAACTTGGACAGCAGCAGCGAGATGATCGAGCCACCGAAGCCAAAGATGGCCGCCATGACCAGCAAGCCGCTCATCTGTGAGGAGTTCACGCCCAGGATGGACATGACGACGCTGGCCAGCATCAGCACAGCAACGTTGGTCAGAAGAAACAGCCCGATACGGGTAAACATGGGAAACAGATCCATAAGGATTGGAGATAGAGCCAATTTGCGGCGCAGACAGCTTGAATTCAAGCATTAATCTGACCGACGATTCAGTTTCGATGCCAGCTATTCCTTACCGCGGCCGCTTTGCGCCCTCCCCGACCGGCCCCCTGCACCTGGGCTCTATGCTGGCCGCCTTCGGCAGCTGGCTGCTGGCCCGCCATGCCGGCGGCCAATGGCTGGTGCGCGTGGAGGACGTAGACCCCCCTCGCGAAGTCCCCGGCGCGGTCGTTTCGCAGCTGGCCACGCTGGCCGCGTTTGGACTGATCTCGGACTTGCCGGTGCAATACCAGAGCCGGCGCAACGCCCTCTATCAAACGGCCATCAACCAATTGCTGGGCCAGGACAAGGCGTTTGCCTGCCACTGCAGCCGCGCCGACCTGGCCAGCCAGCACGGCATCCACCGTCGCTGCGTCGCCAGCCAGCAGCGCCCGCAGCCGGCCATCCGCCTGCGGGTGGCCAACGGTAGCCATGTCAGTTTCGACGATGCCCTGCAAGGCCGGCAGGAGCAGGACGTGGACCGGGAGGTCGGCGACGTGGTGCTGCTGCGCGCCGATGGCTACTGGGCCTATCAACTGGCGGTGGTGGTGGACGATGCCGAGCAGGGCATCACTCATGTGGTGCGCGGCGCCGACCTGATCGACTCCACCGCCCGGCAGATTCTGCTGCAGCAGGCGCTGGTCCTGCCCACCCCGCACTACCTGCATCTGCCTTTGTTGTTGGACAGCGCCGGCCAGAAGTTGTCCAAGTCGCAGGCAGCCATCCCCGTCGACAGCGCCCAGCCGGTACCGGTGCTGCGCTGGCTATGGTCCTCCCTGGGCCAGCAGCCGGCCGCATTGGATGCTGCAACCAGCGTTGCCGAGGCGCTGCAGCATGCTGCAGCGGCCTTTGAACCAGCCCGGCTGCAAAAAACCTCGCTTCGAGCCCCGTTACAGGCCCCGGGCTGAGCGCAGTTTCATTAGAATCGTGGGCTCCCCTGCACATCTGCCCTGGAGTTGAGCCCATGACATCGCGCGTCGCACTGGTCACCGGTGGTACCGGCGGCATTGGTACCGCCATCTGCCAACGCCTCGCCGATCAAGGGCACCGCGTCGCTACCAACTTCCGCAACGCCGAAAAGGCGCAGCAGTGGCAGCAGACCATGCGCAGCAAGGGCTATGACATCGCACTGTTCGAAGGCGACGTAGCGCACCCGGACAGCGGCCGCGGCCTGATCCAGGCAGTCGAGGCCGGACTTGGCCCGGTGGAGATCCTGGTCAACAACGCCGGCATCACCCGCGACACCACCTTCCACCGGATGAGCCCGGAACAGTGGCATGAGGTGATCAATACCAACCTCAACTCGGTGTTCAACGTGACCCGCCCGGTGATTGAAGGCATGCGCAAGCGCGGCTGGGGCCGGGTGATCCAGATCAGCTCGATCAATGGCTTGAAGGGCCAGTACGGCCAGGCCAACTACGCCGCGGCCAAGGCCGGCATGCACGGCTTCACCATCTCTTTGGCGCGCGAGAACGCCGGCTTCGGCATTACCGTCAACACCATCTCGCCAGGCTATGTGGCCACCGACATGGTGATGGCAGTACCCGAGGAAGTGCGGGCAAAGATCATTGCCGACATCCCCACCGGGCGCCTGGGCAAGCCGGAGGAGATTGCTTACGCAGTCGCCTTCCTGGTTGCCGAGGAGGCCAGCTGGATCACCGGCTCCAATCTGGACATCAACGGCGGCCACCATATGGGCTGGTGATAGCCCTCTGCTGACAGCCTGCGCCATGTTGCACAACATGGCGATTCATGTTGCGCAACAAACCTAGAGTTCTCCGACGCTTGCAACCTGTACTTTTGGCGGTTGCAAGCCCTGCTGCACTGCGCCATGCTGCGCACCTACCGTGACGAGTGACTGCTTAATGGCTGCGACCCGCATCATCAAGAAGTATCCGAATCGCCGGCTCTACGACACCGAGATTTCCAGCTACATCACCATCGAAGACGTGCGTCAGTTGATCCTCGACGGCGAGGACTTCGAGGTCCGCGACGCCAAGAGTGGCGACGACCTGACCCGTTCGGTGCTGTTGCAGATCATCGCGGACAAGGAGCAGGACGGCGAGCCGATGCTGTCCACCCAGCTGTTGAGCCAGTTGATCCGTTTCTACGGTGACTCGTTGCAGGGCTTCATGGGCAATTACCTGGAGCGCAGCATGCAGGTGTTCCTGGACCAGCAGCAGCAATTCCGCCAGCAGATGGGCAACCTGCTCGGGCAGACGCCGTGGGCGATGATGAACCAGCTCACCGAGCGCAACCTGGAACTGTGGCAAGAATTCCAGCGCAACATGGGTACCGGCTTTGGCGGCCCGCGCCCGCCGGCAGGCAGCAGCAAGCCGACCGATCCGCCGCCGACCGGCAGCACCGGTGGCAAGACCCGCAGCAGCCGCTGAGGGCAACGAAAAGGCCGACGCAAGCGTCGGCCTTTTGCTTTGTGGAGCCTTTTCATTTTTGTAGGAGCGGCGTAAACCCCGCAGCGGCAGGGGGAAAAGCCAACAGTGGCGTTGCGCCGTTATACGCGCCAAAGACACAACCAAGCAACAACCCCCAAAAAGCCCGCGGAACCCCCCCCGCCACTTT
>NZ_JBRRCU010000084.1:0-15238 GCF_056759195.1 Stenotrophomonas sp. STEN083
CTTTGCGGCCCGCCCTGCGCCCCGCCCCCCAAGGCACGCGTGTCGCACCGCGTCGCTCCGTCTGTCGTCCGCAACCCACACCCCGCCGGCGCCGCCCGCCCCCCCACTACAGCTACACCGCTTGACATGCGCAGGCAATCAGGCGCTTAATTAATTAACGAATTAGTTAATTCATTACCAATGCCTGCCGACCAGATCTTCGAAGCCCTTGCCTCACGTCCGCGCCGGGAGATCCTGGCGTATCTGTCGGCGCAGGAACTCACCGCAGGCGAGATTGGCCAGCGTTTCGAGATGAGCGCGCCGGCCATCTCGCGCCACCTGTCGGTTCTCACCGCCGCCGGACTGGTCACCAGCGAGCGCCGCGGCCAATTCGTTTTCTATCGGCTTACCCCGGACAACATGGTCAACACCTTGAGCCGCTTCGCCTTCGAGGTCTGCCCAACAGCAGGCCCGCTGCAGCGCGAATCACGTCGCAATGCCAAGACCAAGGCAAAACCCGCCAGCTGACTACCACGAGGCATCGCATGGAACGCAGTCGCACTTCGAACGAAAGCAGCTTTCCGCATGTCTCGATCAATGCCAGTGATGGTAGCCGTGCCGCGGAAGTCACACTATTGACCCAACTGGATGTGGGCGCCGGCGATGCAGTTGCAACAGCAGCAGGTGCACGCCAAGCCCAGCATGCGCATTTCAACGATGCGCTGGACGAGCCTTCGGCGCGGCTTTCAGCACCCAACGTGGCGGCCGGCGACAACGCCGCGCTCTACACGTTCTCGGTGGGTCGCAATGGTCATCCATTCCATCGTCATGCTGCACCGCGTGTGTTCACCGCGATCAGCGGCAGCGGCGGCGTGCGCCTGCGCTTCATCGCCGCCGGTTCGGCCTACGACACGCCGCAGGATATCCAGCAGGCCCTGCGCCACGTCGAGATTCCCGCCGATTGTCTGTTCACCGTGCGCATGGCCGCCAACACTTGGCACCGGTTTGAGCCGCTGCGCGGCAATGGCAGGCATCCAGCCTTGTTCGCGATTTCCTGCCATCCGGACGAAACCGCAGGCGCGCTGGGTCCCGCACTGCAGGCACAGGTCATGCGCGGCGAGGCCGACCTCGCCAGTCTCACTGAACTGATGCCGGCAGCACTGCAGCAGCACACACAACAGGCGCAGGTGTGGACCAGCGTACTCAGCTTTGATCCGCTGCCTCGGCAAGCCCGGGCCTGTGCACATCTGCGTCGTCATGCCGGACAGGTGCGCCAGCTGCTGGTGCAACTCCACCCACGCAACGGCACCCGTTCGCACCGACTGCCCACCCTGCAAATACACAGCAGCCATCAGCTGCCGCCAGACTCCCTGCTGGCCAAGCAACTGCCGCGTCACCACCACCAGGATCACGTGGAGGTCCAGCTCGATCAACGCTGGCTCGGTGGCAGTAATCCGGAACAGCTGCTGGCAGCCTTGCTCAACGCCTTCATCCAACAACCTGCCGACAGCGTCAGCGGCCTGATGCGGCTACGGAATCTGCTGGCGCGGCCGTTGCGACTGCGCACCTCGTCTTTGGGCTGCCCGGTGTCGTCACTGTTGAGCGATGCGCCAACCGAACGCTTTGTCCAACGCTTCCCGGTGCTGGCCTCTTCCATCAAGGCCAACTCGGCGCAGGTGCTGCTCGGTGCCGATGATCGCCACCTTCAATTCCGCTCCAGCGTTGCGGTGCAACGCGATGGCGAGCGGATCACCTTCAGCCTTTCCACCCGCGTGTATTGCCGCAATCCCTTCGGGCATCTGTACATGGCAGCGGTGGATCCGATGCATCGCCACTTCATCGCGCCGAGGATGCTGAAGACCGCGGTCAATTGCCTGCTTGAGGAAGCCGCAGTTGCCCATCACGCTGGAACGGCAGCCATCGTGACGATGTGAACGATGGCATCGTTCAGCCGATGGGACGATGCAGGCAATAAACGGTGACTACCCGAGTCGCCTGTATCGCAGTAGTTTGACGGTTCGTTCCGAAGGAGGCTGTCATGGCCCACGTCACCATTGAATCAACTGCAAGCAACTACGCCCATCGCATCAGCAACGGCGTCCACAGTCTTGTTGCCGATGAGCCAGCCCGGCTGGGTGGGCAGGACGCGGGCATGGCGCCCTTCGATCTGTACCTGGCATCGCTGGCAGCCTGCACTGCGATTACCTTGCGGATGTATGCAGAGAAAAAAGGTTGGGAGCTGGGTGAGTTCAACGCTGATCTCACATCCAGCCGCGATGAAGCCGGTAAGCTGCAGGTGCACCGCATTCTTTCCGCTACCGGCGCGTTGACCGACGAACAATGGGAACGACTACTCGACGTAGCCACCCGCACACCGGTCACCAAGGTGATGGGCGAAGGTGCAACCATCACCAGCGAACACCGCGCCCTGAAGAGTTGAGACGCCATGTTTACGATTGTTGTGATCTGGGATGCAGACAACGCCGAAGTGACGCAATGGGATGAAACCCCGTGGGTCGCTACCTGGAAGGACCGCGAAGTGTCATTGCGCGCGGGTCCGCGCGAGCGGGTGGATGCCAATGGCGTCAGCAGCCAGGTGGCGGTCTATCTGCCCGATGAGTTCAACGAGGAAGAGTTCCAGGAACTGTTTGCCGCGCATGAGAAGCGCATTCCGGAGTTGCATCTGCATGGCTGATGCTTGATGTGGGCGCGGGCCGTTTGTAGGAGCGGCGTAAGCCGCGAAGCTTGCCATGTTTCAGATCATCAGCTTCGCGGCTCACGCCGCTCCTACAAAACCAATGGTTACTTCTTCTTGCGGCGACGCCACCACAGGCGCAGCAGCCATGCCAGGAAGCCACCAACCAGAATCAACGGCAGCAGGCCGGCTGCGATGCGAATCACATAAGCCACGCTGGTGGTGAATATCTCGCCGAAATCGCCGAACGCCCGGCCAATCTCACTGCGGTTGCGCTGGCTGTTGGTCGATTCAATGTTGATGGTCACCAACTGCGTATCGATGCGACGGTGCTGCTGCGCCGAATCACGATTGGCCTGCTGCAGGCCCGCCTCGATCTCCGACAGACGCTGCGAAATCGTCAGCAGATCCGCCACCGCCAGATCCTTGCGCTGCTGATACTCGAGCAGACGCTCGTGCTCGGCCTTCAAACGGTCCTGCATCAACTGGGTATCGGCCACCTGCTGGGCCAGATCCTCGGCCTCGGTGTTGCGGGTGGTCACCTCGCCCTTGTCGCTGGCCAGCGCAATCAGCGGCTCCACGCCCTTGGGGGCGACCCGCACCTTGACCGAACCGCGGGGCGTATCGCCGCCCTGCTGGGACACATTGAGCACCGCGCAGTCACCAAACTTGGCGCTCTGGCAGGCATCGGATACAGCCTTCACCCTCGGCGCGATATCCTTGCCCGGCAACTGCAGCTGTACCGTGTGCTCGTAGGCTAGGAAAGCACCTTCCGGGGATTGCACCGCATCGGCTGCTACCGCCGCGCTCTCGGCCGCCATATCGTGTTTGGCGCAGCCAGCGAGCGCCAGCAGCGCGCCCAGTGCCAACGCCAAAGTACTTCCGTGCAATTGCTTCATGCGTCCATGTTCCAGGTGGTTTTGTGGCGGCAGCATAGCGACTTGGCTGAATACGAAGGCTAAAAATTTGTGCAGAGCCGGGTAGCCCGGGTAAGCGCAGCGCACCCGGGGTCCTGTTTCAACGGGCTCAGCACATCCCCGGGTGCGCTGCGCTTACCCGTGCTACATGATTGCCGCCCTTGCAAACCGCCCGTTTCGGCAAGCCACCACCAACCAACGGCATGTGCGCCGCTTGCCCAGTCCGCCTATGCTCGGGGATTCCCCTAATAACAGGATCACCGATGCGCAAGCACCTGCTCGCCGCCGCCCTGCTCGCCAGCCTCGCCGGCTGCCAGAGCGGCGACGCCCCGACCGCTCCGTCCGCCACCACCGAGCAGGCTGGGCAGGCCCAGGCCGACGCCCAGTTCGCCGAGCTGTCGAAGAAGGCACTGGACACCTGGATGCAGCTGTCCCCGGTCAGCGCCACCCAGATCGGTGATCACCGCTACGACAGCCAGCTGGATGACCTGAGCGCCGCCGGCCAGCAGAAGAGCCTGGACGCCAGCAAGGCCCTGCTCGCCGAGCTGGACAAGCTCGACGTCAGCAAGCTCGGCCGCGAGAACCAGGTGGATGCCGCGATCCTGCGCAACCAGTTGCAGTCGGACATCTGGTCCAACGAAACCATGCAGTCGTGGAAGTGGGACCCGCAGGTCTATAACGGCCTGGCCGGCAGTGCCATCTATGGCCTGATGGCGCGCGAATTCGCACCGCTGCCGGAGCGCCTGAAGTCGGCCACCGCCCGCATCGAACTGATCCCACAGATCTTCGCCGCCGCCCGTGCCAACCTCGACCCGGCGCGCGTGCCGAAGATCCACGCCGAAACCGTGGCCAAGCAGAACCGCGGCATCCTCAGCCTGGTTGAAACCTTCATCGTGCCCAACATCGGCCAGCTCGAAGCCGCCGACCAGGAACGCCTGAAGACCGCCATCGCCACGCTGACCACGGCAGTCGAAGAACAACAGACCTGGCTGGACAAGACCCTGGTGCCGAATGCCAAGGGCGAGTTCCGCATTGGCGCTGAGAAGTACGACCAGAAGCTGAAGTTCTCCTTGAACTCCTCGCTGTCGCGCGCCGAGATCGGTGAGCGTGCCCGCGCCGAGCTGAGCCGCGTGCGCAAGGACATGTACGGCATCGCCCAGGTGGTGTTGAAGGACAAGCCGGATGCGCCGGAAATGCCGGCCAACCCGACCGACGACCAGCAGCAGAAGGCGATCGAAGCCGCGCTGGAACTGGCCTATGCCGACAAGCCGGCCCGCGACAAGGTCGTGGACGATGCCAAGGCTGCGCTGGACCAGTCCACCGAGTTCGTGCGCAAGCATGACCTGATGACCCTGCCCGACGCACCGGTCGACATCATCCTGATGCCGGAATTCCAGCGTGGCGTGGCCGTGGCCTACTGCGACTCGCCGGGCCCGTTGGACAAGAACCTGAAGACCTTCTACGCGGTCTCGCCGATTCCGGACGACTGGAACGACAAGCAGGTGGATTCCTTCCTGCGCGAATACAACAGCCGCATGATCCACCTGCTGTCCATCCACGAAGGCACGCCGGGCCATTACCTGGAAGGCTGGCACTCGGGCAAGTTCCCGTCGACGCTGCGCGCGGTACTGCGCTCGGGCCTGTTTGCCGAAGGCTGGGCGGTCTACACCGAACGCATGATGCAGGAACAGGGTTACCTGGATAACGACCCGCTGTTCCACCTGGTGCAGCTGAAGTTCTACCTGCGCACCATTGCCAATGCCATCCTCGACCAGGGTGTGCACGTGGACAACTGGAGCCGCGAGCAGGCCATGCATCTGATGACCCACGACGCCTTCCAGCAGGAAAGCGAAGCCTCCGGCAAGTGGGTGCGCGCACAGCTCACCTCCGCCCAGCTGCCGACCTACTTCGTCGGTGCACAGGAGCACTTCGACACCCGCAAGGCAGTGGAAGAAAAGCAGGGTGCCAACTTCAACCTGAAGGCCTACCACGACCAGATGCTGTCCTACGGCGCACCGCCGGTGCGTTTCGCACGCCAGCTGATGCTGGAACAGCCGATCGAATAAGGGCGGTCGAGTTGTCTACTGAAAAGCCCGGGCAATGCCCGGGCTTTTCTTTGTGCGTTCTTTCATCACGCGCCAATTGTATGCCCCACTTTGTTTGTAGGGGCGGCGTAAGCCGCCGACTCTTTTTTGCCCTCCCATACCTCTTCTTTCACCGTCATGGCGTTGGCAATCACTGCTCGCAATTTGCCAAGCTCTCACCCACACGATAAAACGATAGTTGGCAGAAATGCTGGAGGCATCCCGATACGAACCCTGCATCGACCAAGAAACGAGATGACCACGGAAATCTACAACATCAGCCACGCCACGCCTTCGGTCGAGGTCTATCAGCATCTCCGCCAAGCCGCCGGTCTCAGCGCCAAGACACAGGAAGCCGCGAGCCGCGGCCTACCCAATTCACTGTTCGCCGTGCAGATCACCCTTGCCAACGAAACCGTGGCAATGGGTCGGGTAATCGGTGATGGCGGCACCTTCTATCAAGTGGTGGACATCGCCGTACTGCCAGCACATCAAGGTCGCGGCCTCGGCAAAAAAGTCATGGGAGAGATCCAAGCCTATCTGCAGCGCGAAGTTCCCGCCTCCGGCTATGTAAGCCTGTTGGCCGACGGCGAGGCGTATCGGCTCTATCAGCAGTTCGGCTTCTCGCTGACCGCGCCTGCGACTGTCGGCATGGCATTGAAGAGGGCAGAAGGCTCCTCCCTCCCCTCCTGCGAGCAGAGCCAGTAAGCACCATGCTGACCGTACGTCCACTAGCCCATAATGACCTGCACGCCGCCAACGCAGTGTGCATCAGCGCGTTCATGGCGTCGGTGGCCCCGACCCTGGACGAGGAAGGCATCAACACGTTCCTCGCAATTGCAGCCACCGAAGCGTTTGCCGCACGCATGGCCCAGGACAACCTGATCCTGCTCGCCGAACGCGATCAAGAGGCGGCCGGCCTTATCGAGCTGAAGCAAGGCCGGCACCTGGCCATGCTGTTCGTGGCACCCGACCGACAGCGGCAGGGCGTTGGTCGGCAGCTGCTGGCCGCTGTACTTCCGCATGTCCATGGCGACCTGCTGACGGTGAGTGCGGCATTGCCTTCAGTAAGTGCCTATCTGGACTACGGCTTCGAATGCTGCGGTGACATCGGCCGATCCGCAGGCCTGACCTACCAACCCATGCAGTTGCATCTGCCCCCAGCGCCACTCGCATCTGCAGCAACCATGTCCTGACGTGGACAGAGGTATCCACAACATGATGCGTTCACGAGATGAAAACCTTCAGCTTGCCCATGCCGTGCTCGACTGGAATCGTCGGCACCTCAACGCAGCATCGGTGTTGGACGAGTCCATCATCAGCGAGTGTTTTGCCGAGCATTTTGTGGTGGAGCCCAACGGTCGCAGGTACGAAGCCACCCGTGCCACCTACCTGGAATTTCTCAATGGCATGAAGAAAGGCATGCGCAGCATCGACTACGAGGTGGTGCACACGTTGGCTGACGCACAGAGCGTCGCCTTCGCCATGCTCGCCCATATCAGCGATAACAACGGCCACCGGGAGAGCTTCCAGGCGATGCTGCTGATGCAGTTCGACAACCATGGAAAAGTCAGCCTCTGGCATGAAGTCTACGTGCCACTGCCGTCGCACTGAGTTCGTCGCCAAACCGGCGCGTGGGCGCTCCGGCGCCCCGAAACTGTATGGCGAGCCAGGCCAGCGAAGGCACCACCTGTCGGCGGACGCAAAAAGCAGAAAAAAAGCTGGCGATGTCAACGTTTCGGGTTTTCCGGATTTCAACCGGATAATCATTCCGCTCTATGCCCTATCTGTTGTCAGCCAAGTCACACATAACCTTGCATGGCACACAAAATCATATGTGAATTGATGTTTGAAGAAAGACATGAGCGCTATCGTCGAGCGGGTCGAACATCCCGACGCGCGCATGAAAGCTACTCAATGATGATTCCCCGGAATATGCAACTGATCAAGGTTTCGGATGCAGGTGATGCCAACAACCTGCAGCTGGCAACCGGCCCTACTCCCAAGCCACGTGAAGGCGACGTACTGATACGCGTCGCCGCTGCAGGCATCAATCGTCCCGATCTATTGCAGCGCCGCGGCCTGTATCCGCAACCAGCCGATGCTTCGGAGATTCTCGGGCTCGAGGTTGCCGGCACCGTGGTCAAAACCGCAGCCGACGTTCAGTCGCCACGCGTTGGCGATCGCGTCTGTGCACTCCTGGCGGGCGGCGGCTACGCCGAGTACGCAACCGCGTCTGCGCTGCAATGCCTGCCCATTCCTGCGCGCCTGTCCATGCTGGAAGCCTGCGCTTTACCGGAAACCTTCTTCACCGTCTGGTCCAACCTGTTCATGCCCGGCCACCTCGCAGCGGACGAAAGCATCCTCATCCATGGTGGCAGCAGTGGTATCGGCACCACCGCCATTACGCTTGCGCATGCCTTTGGCGCCCGCGTCATCGCCACCGCCGGCAACGACGAAAAGTGCACTGCCTGCCTGCGATTGGGCGCGGACCATGCAATCAACTACAACACCCAGGACTTCGTCAGCGAGGTCCGCAGCATCCAACAAGGCGGTGGCGTGGACGTGGTGCTGGATATCGTCGGCGGCGACTACTTCGCCAGGAATCTGGAGCTGTTGAACCTGCACGGACGTATCATCCAGATCGGCGTGCAGGAGGGATCCGAAGTGACACTTCAATTGCGCACCCTGATGCAGAAGCGCGCCTCGGTCAGCGGCTCGGCACTGCGTCCGCGCAGCGTCGCCGAGAAGGCCGTCATCGCCCAGCAACTGCGGCAGCAAGTGTGGCCATTGATCGAGTCGGGCAGGATCCGCCCGCCCTTGATCGACAAGGTGTTCCACCTGGACAAGGCTGCACAGGCACATGCATGGATGGAGCGCGGCGAGCATATCGGCAAGATCGTGCTGCAGGTGGCGCACTGATACAACAGCCAGACATCCGGCATGGATACCGACCGAGGCTATCCCTTCGCTTTCCCCCCGTTGCTCCAACCCCGTCAAACACACCGCCACCACGCTCCCGCATGCTAGCTTCCCGCCAAACCACATGCGCAAACCGGCAGGAGCTGACAATGGGCAAGGGCCGGCTTGAAGCCTTCAGTGATGGCGTCATGGCCATCATCATCACCATCATGGTGCTGGAGATGCGTCCGCCGGAAGGTGCCACGCTGGACGCGCTGCGGCCGCTGCTGACCACCCTGCTCAGTTACCTGCTGAGCTTCGTCTACGTCGGCATCTACTGGAACAACCATCATCACCTGCTGCAGGCCTGCCAGAAGGTCAACGGCAGCGTCCTGTGGGCCAACCTGCACCTGTTGTTCTGGCTCTCGCTGCTGCCGTTCGCCATGCATTGGATGGACGACTTCAACAAGCAACCACTACCGAGCGCGCTTTACGGCTGCATCCTGTTGGCGGCAGCCGTCGCGTACTGGATCCTGCAGCGCAGCATCGTCGCCGCCGACGGCGAGAACTCGCGCCTGCAACATGCCTTGGGCAAGGACTGGAAAGGCAAGCTGTCGCCACTGCTCTACATCAGCGGCATTGCACTGAGCTTCGCCAATGCGCATATGGCACAACTGGTGTACGCAGCTGCAGCCTTGCTCTGGTTGATCCCGGACAAGCGTATCGA
The DNA here is from genome assembly GCF_056759195.1 of Stenotrophomonas sp. STEN083. Taxonomy (NCBI): domain Bacteria; kingdom Pseudomonadati; phylum Pseudomonadota; class Gammaproteobacteria; order Lysobacterales; family Lysobacteraceae; genus Stenotrophomonas; species Stenotrophomonas sp. STEN083. Next base: position 9,304 of record NZ_JBRRCU010000084.1, read on the forward strand.
GCGCGAGCTCGGGCAGGCTGGCTAGGCCATCAAGCTTGGCCTGCCAGCAATATCCCGACAAACTGCTGAGCGCCAGCTCCGTCGCTTCACATCTGCGCAGCCGGCTTGAGGTAAAAAGCCCTGCCCTTCCACCCTTTTCAGGAACGTCAATGGCCGCGTCCAAATCCACCGGGTTTACCGTCGAAGAACAGGCCGCGATGAAGGAGCGCGCGAAGGAGCTCAAGGCCGAGGCCAAAGCCGGCAAGCTGAAAGCCGACGGCGAAGCCGAGCTGCTGACCAAGGTTGCCGAGATGCCCGCCGCCGAGCAGCAGATGGCGCGACGCCTGCATGCCATCGTCACCGCCACAGCTCCTTCGCTCACGCCGAAGACCTGGTACGGCATGCCGGCCTATGCGCGCGATGGCAAGGTGGTGCTGTTCTTCCAGGGAGCCAGCAAGTTCGGCGCGCGCTATTCCACGCTGGGCTTCAACGATACGGCGATGCTTGATGACGGCCCGATGTGGGCGACCTCTTTCGCCCTTGCGGAACTCAACCCCGAGGTCGAAAAGAAGATCACTACCTTGGTCAAGAAGGCGATGCGCAAGCGCGGCAGCAGTCTGCAGTAGTTCAATCGATCATTTGCCGCTATGGTTGGCGGCCCTTCAATGATCGAATGCATGTCTGCCTGGACCTGGTTGTTTCCGCGTACGTCCGTGAGCTTTGCCAGCTCGCTCACAGCGCAACAGGCCGCCGAGGCCCTGCGCGCGACGATTTCACGACGTAACTTCACCGCCAGCGGCACGATCGCCGGGTCGGTGGGCAGTGTGCGCGTGCATCTGTATCACCGCACGCTTATGCGCAATTCGTTCAAACCGCATTTCCGCGGCAGCCTGCATGCGACCACACAGGGCTGCGAGCTCCGCGGTTCCTTTGCGCTGCCCTGGCTGGTCAAAGCCTTCATGGTGTTCTGGCTCGGTTTCTGTGTACTTTGGAGCGTACTCACCGCCATCCAGGTTGGCAGGGTGGATCTGCTGTTCCTGTTGCCTGCAGCGATACCGGGCATTCTGATGCTGGGTTTCGGCATCGGTCTGGTACGGCTGGGCCAACATCTGGCCAACGATGACCCAGCCACGGTGTCACGGATGATCCGGCAGGCATTACAGTCACCCTCTGTCTGACCCCAACCGCGAGTATCCCCGCTTGTCCAACCATGACGACACCGCACTGGAACTGCAGAAGCTGCAGTTCGAAGTGATGCAGCAGTTGGAAGTCATTGCCGATGACATCAAGGCCGGGCGGCTGGGCGCAGATGAAGGTTCAGCCAAGGCCAAAGCCGTCATTGCGGCCAGCGAGCAGCAGCGTGTTGCCATGTTCAACGCCGCGATCAGTGCCAACCACCGCCAGCGCAGGCGCGCCTGGCTGTTCGCGCTGATGGTGGTCGTCGCCATCGCAGCGGTGCTGGCCGGTCTGTTGCTGGCACGCATGGCAGCAGCCTGACCATGTAGTGCCGAGCCATGCTCGGCAGGAGCCTCACCAGCCATCCTGTAGGAGCGGCGTAAGCCCTCCCCTTCGCTGCGCCAAAGAGAGGGAGCGTAGTGCCGAGCCATGCTCGGCATTGGGCTCTAGCGGTAACGCCTCAGCCGAGTATGGCTCGGCACTACAGAGACGCGGGCACTACCGGCTCAGCCCTCGGCCGCCACAAACCCGCCGGTCTGTCGCGCCCACAGCCGCGCATACAGTCCGCCTGCCGCAACCAGCTCGGCATGCGTGCCGGTCTCGACGATCCGGCCCTGGTCCATCACCACCAGCCGGTCCATGCGCGCGATGGTCGACAGGCGATGCGCAATGGCGATCACGGTCTTGTCGCCCATCAACTCATCCAGGCTGTCCTGGATCGCCGCTTCCACTTCCGAATCCAACGCCGAGGTTGCTTCATCAAGGATGAGGATCGGCGCGTCCTTCAGCAATACGCGGGCGATGGCGATACGCTGGCGCTGTCCACCGGACAGCTTCACTCCACGCTCGCCAACATGGGCGTCATAGCCCTGCCGGCCCTGCCCGTCCACCAGTGAATCGATGAAGCCGTCGGCACGGGCCTTGGCCACGGCAGCGCGCAGCTGTTCTTCGCTGGCATCCGGACGGCCGTACAGCAGGTTATCGCGGATCGAACGATGCAGCAGCGAGGTGTCCTGAGTAACCACGCCGATATTCGCGCGCAGGCTGTCCTGGGTGACATGGGCGATGTCCTGCCTATCAATCAGTATCCTGCCGCTCTCCAGGTCGTACAGCCGCAGCAACACGTTGACCAGCGTGGACTTGCCGGCGCCCGAAGGCCCGACCAGGCCAATCTTCTCGCCCGGCCTCACCGCCAGGTTCAAGCCAGCCATCACCCCGCCGCGCTTGCCGTAATGGAAGTGCACGTTCTGGAAATCCACCGCGCCAGCAGTGACAAGCAGCGGCTTGGCATCGGCCGAATCCTGCACGCTCAGCGGCTGGGCAATGGTCTCCATGCCGTCCTGCACGGTGCCAATGTCCTCGAAGATGCCGTTGATGGTCCACATGATCCAGCCGGACATATTGTGAATCCGAATCACCAAACCAGTTGCCAAGGTGATCGCACCGACGCTGATCAGGCTGTCCTGCCATAGCCACAAGGCCAGTGCACAGGTACCGACGATCAGGAAGCCATTGAGGATGGCGATGACCATTTCCAGCCCGGTGGTGATGCGGGTCTGCGCACGGTGCTTCTCGGCCAGCTCCTGGATGGCCTCGGCAACGTAGCGCTGCTCGTGGCCGCTGTGTGCGAACAACTTCAGCGTTGCGATATTGGTATAGCCATCGACGATGCGGCCCATCGCCCGCGAGCGTGCATCCGATGCAATCCACGCGCGGTGCTTCATGCGCGGCACGAAGTACACACCAATACCGACATACGCCACCAGCCAGATCGCCAGAGGCAGCATCAAACGCCAATCCACCTGCGCGAACAGGTACAACGCGGTGCCGGTATAAACCACGATGTACCACAGCGAATCCACCATCTGCACCGCAGACTCGCGCAGTGACGTACCGGTCTGCATCACCCGATTGGCGACGCTACCGGCAAAATCATTCTGGAAGAAACTCAGGCTCTGCCGCACCACATGGTTGTGCATCAACCAGCGCGAGCGGTTGCTCAGCCCCGGGACGATCGACTGGTTGACCAACAGATTGTGCAATGCCACCAGTAGCGGCCTGGCCAGCAAAGTGATGCCTGCCATCCACAGCAACTCGCCGGCATTGCGCTGGAAGAAGCCCGGCCCGGAACCACCGGCCAGCATGTCGACGATGCGGCCGAGGAAGTCGAACATCGCCACTTCCACCAAGGCAAGCAGCAGACCAGCGATCAGCGTGGCCAGCAGCACCGGCCAAACCGGGCGCAGGTAATGCAGGTAGAAACGCACCACGCCACGCGGCGGCGTGCGCGTATCCACCGGCGGGAAAACGGGAATCAGGGATTCGAACCAGCGCAGCATCGCCACGGCCTGTAAAACCAGAACAGGCCGCGATTGTCCCATCGCGGCCTGTGTTGTGTCTGTCTAGGCGATGTATGGCTGTGCGGGCGGCAAAAAGTTACCGTGTTGTGGGAGCGGCGTCAGCCGCGAAGCTGGCGCTGCATCCGCAGCCCTGATCAACTGCCAGCTGATGATCCATCTGCTTCGCGGCTTACGCCGCTCCTACAAGCGGCTTATTCCGCCTTCGGCTTCAGCAACAGGTCCTGGAAGTCGAAGCTGAAGTCGGTCAACGAGGACACGGCCTGCATCCGCACCTCGCGCACCTTGCCGTCCGGGTCCAGACTGAAATTGACGAAGGCATCGGCATTGAGCGAGCGGTTGTCCCAGCGCACGATGAAGGTGTCATGCTGCCAGTGCTCCATCGTCCCGACCAGATCCGCTGTCGCGCCAAAGCGCAGACGCAGCTTGCCGCCCTGCTGCTCCACGAACACATCGCCGTACCAGGCATCCCGGTAAGCACCGGAATAACCGGACAACGGCAGCGACGGCTTGCTCTTGGCGTCCCGTGCGGCCACATGCTTGTCCCAGCCTTCGTCCGCATTACCCTGCGCCTTGGCCACGCCAGCTGCGTAAGCGGCCACCCAGTCATTGCCCTGCGCACCGAGCATTGCATCCAGCACGCTCATGGTGATCGCATTGAAGGCTGCTCCGGATTCCTGATTGGTCAGCACCACCACGCCCAGGTTCTGCTCGGGCACCAGGGTCAGACGCGACACCTGACCCGGCCAGCCGCCGGTGTGCCACACCAGCTTCTGCCCACGATAGTCGCTCAGGCTCCAGCCTTCGCCGTAACCGGCGAAGTTCGGCCGTGCCGGCGCCAGCTCGGGCACCGATGACTTGGGCACAACCTGCGGGATCTGCATCTGCCACATCTGCTGTTGGGTCTTCTCGGTGAACAGCGGCGTGCCATCGGCGAGCTTGCCTTCGGCCAGCTGCACGTTCATCCACTTGGCCAGGTCATGCACGCTGGAATAGATGCCGCCGGCACCAGCGTTGTTGGACCAGGTCAGCGGCGGCACCGGACGCAGGTCCTTGAAGTCGTACTTGGCGTGACCCACGGCAGCCTTGTCACCCGGCTGCAGATGATCCGCGTTGTAGCGCGTATCGTTCATGCCAACCTTGTTGAAGATGCGCTGCTGCAGGAAGTCGGCGAACGACTGCCCGGATACCTTCTCGATCACCTGCTGGGCTACTGCATACAGGATGTTGTCGTAGGCATAGCGGTCACGGAAACCATTCTTCAGCGGCACCTGCGCCAGCCGCGCAACCACTTCTGCATTGCTGTAACGGGTGGTCGGCCAGAACAACAGGTCGCCTGCGCCCAGGCTCAGCCCGCTGCGGTGCGAGAGCAGGTCGCGGATGCGCATCTCGCCGGTGACATAGGGATCGGACATGCGGAACGACGGCAGGTGATCGACGACCCGGTCATCCATCTTCAACTTGCCCTCTTCTGCCAGCAGGTTCAGCGAAGTAGCGGTGAAGGCCTTGGTATTGGAAGCGATGGCGAACAAGGTATCGGCCTGCACCGGCTCGGGCTTGCCCAGTTCACGCAGGCCCCAGCCACGCTCCAGGATCACCTTGCCGTCCTTGACCACGGCAACGGCCACGCCGGGTACGTCGAACTGCTGGCGCACGCGTTCCACCGTGGCGTCCAGCTGCTGCAATTCCGTCGGCACTGCCTCCTGTGCGGAGGCCATCGGTGCCACCACGCCCATTGCGAGCACCAGCCCGCCACCCAACCAACTATTCAATGCGCTCTCCCTTTTGTGTCGATGCCGGCCGCGAGCCGGTCTTCTCGCGATGGTAACGCGAGCGCGCCCACCCTCGCCTTTCCGCAACTGCCCAGAAGCGACCATGGACCTCGCCGCCCGCACCACCGCCACCATCATTCCCTGCCTGCGCTACCGCGATGCACCGGCCGCCATCGAGTGGTTGTGCACGGCCTTCGGCTTCCAGCGTCATGCGGTGTACCAGGACGGCGACGTGGTGCAGCACGCACAGCTGGTATTCGGCAACGGCATGCTGATGCTGAGCTCGGTCCAGCCCGGCGAGTGGGGCGGCAATATGATTCAGCCCGATGAAGTCGGCGGCATGGAGACCCAGAGCGCCTGCGTGATCGTCAATGATGCCGATGCGCACTACGCGCAGGCCAAGGCCGCTGGTGCGGAGATCGTGATGGAGATCGCCGACCAGGACTACGGCGGCCGCGGCTACGCCTGCCGCGATCCGGAGGGTCATCTGTGGTGGTTTGGCAGCTATGACCCGTGGGCGCCCAGCGTGTAGTGCCGAGCCATGCTCGGCAGAGGCGTTACACGTAGCGATTGGGATTGCTTGTAGTGCCGAGCCATGCTCGGCAGAAGCGTTACACGTAGCGATTGGGATTAGTGGTAAAGCCCCCGCCG
>NZ_JBRRCU010000085.1:0-15061 GCF_056759195.1 Stenotrophomonas sp. STEN083
CCGCCGCTCGGGGGGCGCCCTGCTACTCGTCCTCTGCACGTGAGCCTCGCTGCCTTGGTGTCCACATTGTCTTTCCGCGCCCCCCCCCGTCCGTCCCCCCGCCCCCCCACTACAGTTCCAGCCGGCTTTTCCATCCCCGCCAATCCGGGTTTGATCGCCGTTTTCCCGGTTTCGTCGCAGGCCGCTTGCAGCTTGGCGGGCGGCGCCTATGCTCACCCCCAATCCCTACGGTGACTGCCCCATGTTCGCCAGCCTCTTTCTCGGTTTCCGCATACTCGCTGCGTGGGCGTTGACGATCCTCGTCGCCGCGTTCCTGTGGAGTGGCCTGTTCAGTGGCATGGATCAGTCACCGGGCTGGATCTTCGGCCTCGCCGCGATGGCGCTGATGATCTTCGCGCTGACGGCTGTGGTCGGCCACATCCGTCGTGTCACCCTGATCGCCGACCGGCTGGATTCGCAGAGTCTTGCCAATCGCCATCGCCGCCAGGTCGAGCTGCCACTGGATGCCCCTACCGCGTTCGCGCTGCTGGAGCAGGTGATCGGGCAGATGCCACGCATCGAGCGCCTGGAGCGCTCGGTTGGCACCTTGCAGCTACGCGCCACACAGCGTCGCGCCGATCCCTATGGCGAGCGTCCGCCATCACGCTGGAACCCGATGGCGCGGCTGGCGATCAAGCACAACCAGATCACCGCCCGCGTGATTCCGGGCGCCGACACCAGCAGTGTCACCCTGTTCTTCGAGCCCGATGCCGGTGCCTGGGTGGACCTGTTGCTGCTCGATGAAGGCAGCAACTACGAGAACGCCGAGGCTGTCACCCATGCGCTCAGCGGCAAGGTCGCCCAGCAGCGCCGCGAAGAGCGCGAGCACGCTGCACGTACCGAGGCCGAGAAGGAGCTCAGCGTCGCCCGCCTCAACCTGTTGCATGCACAGGTTGAGCCGCACTTCCTCTACAACACGCTGGCCAACGCGCAGGTACTGACCCGCAGCGATCCGGCCCGTGCCGAGCAGATGCTTGGGCACCTGATCCAATACCTGCGTAGCTCGCTGCCAGGCATCGACCAATCGGTGTCCACGCTCGGCCAGGAACTGGAACGGGTGCAGGCCTATCTTGAAATCCTGCAGATCCGCATGGGCTCGCGGCTCAGCTTGCAGATCGACGTGCCGGAGCATCTGCACGGCGTCTGCCTGCCCTCGATGTCACTGCAGACCTTGGTTGAAAATGCGATCAAGCATGGCCTGGAGCCCAAGAGCGGTGGCGGTACGGTGTGGATACTGGCGCGGGAGCTGGATGGTCAGCTGACGATCACCGTCGCCGACGACGGCCAAGGCATCAGCACCGACAACAGCGGTACCGGCATCGGCCTGAAGAACCTGCGTGAACGCCTGCGCCTGAGCTGCGGCGAACAGGCCACGCTTGCGCTGGTTTCCAACTTCCCCAGCGGCATGGCGGCAACCATCAGCCTGCCCAAGCGTGTTGCATCGCCGCCGCCGATGGCTGCCGTCGCACCGACAGCAGCGCCGGCAAACAACGCACCGATGCAGACTGCAGTGAACATCCCGGAGTTGCCGCGTGCATCTTGAAGCACTCATCGCCGAAGACGAGCCGCTGCTGCGTCAGGCACTGGTCGCCCAGCTGCAGCGCCTGTGGCCAGAGCTCGATATCGCCGCCGAATGCGAAGACGGTGCCGCCGCATTGGAAGCACTTGAAACGCACAAGCCCGATCTGGCCTTCCTCGACATCCGCATGCCCGGCATCACCGGGCTTGATGTGGCTCGCGCGCTGCAGCAGCTGAGTCCGCAGACCGAGGTGGTGTTCGTCACCGCCTACGATCAATACGCGATCAGCGCGTTCGAGCAGGGCGCGGTGGACTACCTGCTCAAGCCGGTCAGCGATGAGCGCCTGTTGGCAACCCGCCAGCGCGTGTTGGCGCGCAGGCAGAATGGCAATGCTGACCCGGGGGTACTGGAGCGGCTGTTGCAGCAACTGGCAAGGCAGCCTGCCGCGGCGCTGGCAGCACCACCGCTGGCCTGGATTACCGCCAGCAACGGTCGCGAAACCCGCCTGGTGATGCTGGACGAAGTGCTGTATTTCCGTGCCGACAGCAAATACACCGTGGTGGTCACCGCCGAGGAAGAACTGCTGTTGCGCAGCTCACTGCGCGAACTTTCTGCTGCCTTGGATGCCAACAGCTTCCGCCAGATCCACCGCGCCACCATCGTCAACATGAAGGCGGTGGCGGCGGTGAGCCGCGATGACAGCGGCCGCGGCGTATTACGGCTGAAACAGCGCAGTGAAACGCTGGTGGTCAGCCAACCCTTCATGAGTCTGTTCCGCGGCATGTGATGCCGCCCCCGCTTGCCGGAGTATTGCCATGCATTACCTGACAGTTTTGATCGGCAGCCTGCTGTCGATGCTGGGCATCCATGAAACCCCGGGGCAGACCTCGGTGACCCGCATCAGCGGTGAGCAGAGCCTGCTCAGCCGCACCACCGTGGCCAACGGCGTCAGCCGCTTCCAGTGCCTGCAGAGTGATAGTGGTCGCTGCAATTACCTGTTGTACCGCGAGCACTGCAGTGGTGCTGGCGATGCTCAGCTGTGCCGTCGCGAAAGCCTGGGCGATTTTGTTGTCGTGGTCGGCGCCACCCGCCAGTTGAATGGCTTGCCAAGCGGATATTCCCAGCAGGTAACCCTGCAGAAATGAAATCGCCGCGACGAGCGCGGCGATGGGTTTCAGGGAGTGCGACTCGCTTAGAACGCGGGCTGTAGTCGCAAGCCATCGTCACCGATGTGATTGAGCTTGCCGACCAGTTCCGAATGCTGCCGCATGCGTCCCAGTTCACGCATGATGCGCACGTCTTCATGACGCAGCTCGCGGGTGTTGGTGACGGCCTGTTTGTAGTCCAGAACTTCCGGATAGTGCTCGGCCATATCCAGCGCTTCGGCCACCTCGTCCACGCTGTCGGCATCGGAGCTGATCCGGGCGCGGCTGTTGAATGCCTTCATCCAGCGCTCGAAACCGGCGGTGTGGTCGAACATATTGGCCATGAACCAGATCACGAACAGGATCGATACCCATGAGCCAAGCACGATCACCACGCGGGTGAAGGTGATATGGAAGTCATCGCGCCACAGGTAATTGGTGATCAAGCCCAGGATCAGCAGTGACGACGCCTGCCACAGCACGATCGAGGCCATCAGCCACTGGCACTTGGCTTTGGCCAGTACCGACACTTCCTCACGTATCTGCTGATCGCTCAGATTCTTCCAATGATCAACCTGTTTCTCGAACGGGCTGTTGTACAGCTCGTTGTCTTCCAACAACAATCCCAAACCTTTGAACAGTGCGATCATGGTGAGCTCCTTGCAGATACTTGCTGGAACGAGCGACGGATGCAGGTTGAAGCGGTCAGGCAGGCTCAGTTCTAGCACTTTCGTCGTGCTTGGCAATGGGGGCAGTGCGAAGAACTGACCAGCGGTGTTTGCCGCGCCACCCTGACAGCGTGGAAATTTTGCGGTGCGTCATCGTCCAGGCCAAAGGACGTTTGGGTTTTCCTTGAATTCTTTGCTGCATCCGCACATGCGGTATCCGCAGCGGGCGGCGGGCCTTGACGGCGGCTGTACGGGCGCCGGATCGACAGCCCAAGTCAGCCAGCTGCGCAGCTGGACCGGTACGATAGGCGCCATGTCATCCCTGTTCAGCCCTGTCTCTGCCGCCGCCACCGCCCATATCCGTCGCTGGGTGCTGGACGCCTTTCCACGTAACCAGAATGGCGTTGAATACGACACGCCGCTGGGTGATCCGGGCTGGTTCGGGCCGGGCAGCGTTACCTGGCGTATTCATTCCGAGTTCCCTGGCATGTTGGCCGGCGGGCTGTGCGCGCTGATGCTGCAGCTGCTGCACCCGCGCGCGTTGGCCGGTGTCTACGACCACTCCAACTTCCGTGAGGATCTGGTCGGGCGGCTGCGCCGCACCACCAGTTTTGTGGCCGGTACCACTTATGCGCCAGCGGCCGAGGCCGAAAAGCTGGTCGCCAAGGTGCGGCGTATTCACGCGCAGGTAATCGGCACCTTGCCAGATGGCCGTACCTATGCCGCCGGTGATCCGCAGCTGTTGACCTGGGTGCACGTCACCGAAGCGTATGGGTTTCTGGAAGGTTGCCGGCGCTATTGCCGCGAAGTTCCAGCCGCCATTGCTGATCGCTATTACGACGAATACCGGCGCGTGGCCGAAGCCTTGGGCGCGCGCGATGTGCCGGCCAGCGAAGCGCAGGTGCGTGATTACTTCCAGTCGCAGCAATCGCAGCTGAGCATGGATGAGCGCTCGCGAGAGGTGCTTGAGGTGCTCAGTGAAGTGCGTTTGCCGGTGCCGTTGCCGGGCGTGTCGCGCGATGTGTTTCTGGCAGCGGGTGCGGCCTTGTTACCGGAGTGGGCGGCGCAGTTGCTCGGCCGTAGTCGCGGCCAGCAGTTGCAGTCGGTAGTTGCGGCGCGGGTGCTGCGCAGCGTGGCGCCGTTGTTCCGGATTGCCTTGAACGATGGCATTTCGACGCGTGCCTGCAGGCGGGCAGGGCAAGATCCGTCGGTGCTTTTGCGGTGGCCGGACCCGGCGTAGTGCCGAGCCATGCTCGGCAGGGGCGTTACCAGCGAAAAGCTGCCCTCACCCCAACCCCTCTACCGCAGGCGGGAGAGGGGCTAAAGCGGTAGTGCCGAGTATGGCTCGGCACTACCTCCAACTAAACAGCGCACCCCTCCCGAATCCTCCCCTTGGCCGTCGGCCAAAGGGAGGGAGCGCAAAGTCACTACCAGACCTTGACCCGCTTCTCAGGAGCCAGGTACAGCTTCTGCCCTTCCTTGACCTCGAACGCCGGATACCACGCGTCCAGGTTGCGCACGGTCAATGCACGGAACTGGCCCGGTGCATGCACATTGGTCAGCAGCGAGTTGCGCAGCGCCTGCTCACGCGCCTTGCTGCGCCAGGCCTGGGCAAAGCCAAGGAAGAAGCGCTGGTCCGGAGTGAAACCTTCCAGCGTCTGCTCCTGCTTGCCCTGCAATGACAGGCGATAGGCATCGTAGGCGGTGCCGAGACCGGCAACGTCGGCGATGTTTTCGCCCAGCGTCAGGCGGCCGTTGACGCGCACGCCCGGGAACGGCTCATAGCTGTCGAACTGCATCGCCAAAGCATCACCGGCAGCGTTGAACTTCTTCAGGTCGTCCGCCGTCCACCAGTTGTGCAGCTTGCCGGTTTCATCGAACAGCGCGCCGGCATTGTCGAAGCCATGGCTGATTTCATGACCGATCACCGCACCGATGGCGCCGTAGTTGATCGCATCATCGGCGGCACCATCGAAGAACGGCGGCTGCAGGATCGCTGCCGGGAACACCAGGCGGTTTTCCAGCGGCACGTTCATCGCATTGATGGTCTGCGGCAGCATCGCCCATTCGCTGTGGTCGACCGGCTTGCCGAGTTTGGCGATATTGCGCTGGTATTCGAACAGCGAGGCGCGCTGGGCGTTGCCCAGTGCATCGTCCGCCTTCACTTCCAGCGCACTGTAGTCGCGCCACTTGCTCGGGTAGCCCATATCCACCTTGAGCCCGGCAACCTTGGCCTTCGCGTGGGCCTTGGTTTCCGGCGACATCCATTGCAGCGCGTCGATGCGCTTGGCGAAGGCGGCGATGATGTTCTTGGCCATCTCATCGGCGCGTGCCTTGGTGGCGGCATCGAAGTGGCGCTCGACGTAGATCTTGCCAACAGCCTCGCCAACTGCGGTATTGGTTTCGGCCACCGCACGTTTCCAGCGATCACTCTGCTGTGGCGTGCCGCTCATCGCGGTGCCGTGGAAGGCGAAGTGGGCGTCGGCGAATGCCTTGGGCAGATAGGCTGCGGCGTCATCCAACGCGTGGAAGGCCATGTAATCCTTCCACACATCCAACGGTTCACTGCCGACCAGCTTGGACAGACCGGCTACAGCCTTGGGCTGCCAGACGATGAAGTCCTGCTGTGCACCCAGGTTGGCGCCTTCCAGGAATGCTTTCCAATCCATGCCTGGTGCCTTGCCGGTCAGGTCGGCCTGCTTCCAGGCATTTGCGCCCTTCTGCACGTCGTTGGTTTCTTCCTGGGTGGCGTGGGCGCGGGCGATCTTGGTTTCCAGCGCGACGATGCGTGCCGCCTTGGCGGCCGCATCCTTGTCGCCGGACAACTCCAGCAGCTTGGCCACATAGCCTTCATAGGCCTTGCGCAGCTCGGCCATGCGGCCGTCCTGCAGGTAAAAATCGCGGTCCGGCATGCCCAGGCCGCCCTGCACCAGGTAGGGCGCGTTGCGATCGGGCTGCAGCAGATCCACCGACACCCACACGCCGAACAGGTGCGGGGTGTAGAAATTGGTGGCGTTGAGCAGGTCCACGTCGGCCCGCATGCTGGCACCCAAAGCCATGGCCAGGGCGGGCTTGTCGGCAATGCCGGCAATGGCTTGCAGCGCCGGCTGCACCGGCGCGGTACCACGCGCCTCGATGCCCGCTTCGTCCATGAATGCGGCGTAATAATCCCCAATCTTGCGGACTTCGCCGGGGTTGGCTTTGCCGGCTTCTTCCATGATGGTGCGGGTGTCGGCCAATGTTTTCTCTGCGATCACATTGAAGCTGCCATAACTGGAGCGATCCGCTGGTATCTCGGTGCGCTGCACCCATTGCCCATTGGCGAAGTCGTAGAAGTTGTCGCCGGCAGCGACGCTGTGGTCCATGCCGTCGGCATCAAAGCCAAAGCTGCCCAGCTGCGGTTTGGCAGCGGCGGTGGCCGGTGCGGGTGTTGCGCTGGTATCAGCGGCGGGCGCGCTGGCGTCTTTTGCACAGCCGCTGAGAGCAAGTGCGGTGCCGATTGCCAGTACCAGGAAAGAACGTTGCAAAGCCATGACGATATCCAGAGGATGTGTATGACAAGTCTAGACCTCGAACCCCGTTCACAAAGATATTGATTCTGGCACTTGACGGATGTGCACAAGTGCGGGGAATGCGAGAAAATTGGTCACGCACTCTTCACGCCGACGGTGATTGTGCTGCATGCTTGAGCGAACGCGCTGCAGATGGTGTCTGGGGAGACATTGGCAGGGTGGAGTATGTGGTGTTCGCATGCGACCGTTGCAGGTCCCCACCTGCCGGTTCCTAGTTGTAGTGATGCCAGGACCAACATACGCAATGCCAGCTTTCCGCCTACTGATACGTTGGACTCACCGGTGACTCGGACGCCAGCTCATCCATTGCGGGTCATGATCATTGCCGGCGTGGCGGTGGGTTTGCTGTTGGCGGGCGGCATGATCAGCATGTTGTGGAACGACCGCAACAGTCGGCTTGAGGCGGCTCAGCGGCAGTCGGCCGCGCTGGCCAGCGGCAGCAGCCGTCTGTTGCGCGCGCAGTTGGTTACCTGGGAACGCGCGTTGCGCGGCACTGCCAGTGACACCAGGGAGTTCTATCGACAGGTGCCTGATCAGGCGCCTGCATTGTTTGAGGCCAGTCTGCGCGGCGTGCTGGAGCGCAACCAGGACCTTGCCTCCATCACCTTGGTCGATGATCACGGTGTGCCGCTGTCGGCGGGGGTCGGCGATCTCACATTGCAGAGTTGGGTGGTTCCGGAAAACCGCCTGCTCAATGGTGGCCTCTATGTAGGTGCCTTGGAGCAGGCGCCCGACAAGCATTGGTTGCTGCGCGCAGCCTTGCAGGTGCAGCCGGGCCAGTGGTTGTTGACACGGGTTCGGCTGGGAGCGTTCCAGGAGGTGGTCAGTGGCCTGGATCTGGGCCGCGATGGCACTGCCTCCATTGGCAATCGTTACGGTCAGTTGCTGGCCCATAGCCGTGAGCCGGAGCGCTTGATTGGCAGCCCACTGGCGAAGCCGATGCGGGTTCTGCCGCCATCACCGACGGTGTTGAAACGTGGTGTGGTGACAAGTCCTTTTGACGGCCAGCGCCGCATTGCAGCGGTCAGCGTGCCAACAGATTTCCCGTTGAGCCTGTACGCCTCATTGTCCTACCGCGAGGTGATGGCTGGCTGGTATCTGCTGCTGTATGCCTCCATCGGCATCTATCTGCTGTATCTGGCTGGTTTTGCCTACCTGCTGTATCGGGTTGACCGCAGTGCCCGGCACCAACAGCAGCTCAGCGAAGAGTTGCAGGCCGGCAATGCCGAACTGGCGTTGGCACATGAAGTTGGAAAGGTCGGCACTTGGTCCATCCATGGCGAACGACCGATCGTGTATTGGTCGGCGCTGACCCAGCAGATGCTGTCCGTGGCTGGGCGTAGCACCTCGCTGGAAGGATTTCTCGCTCGGGTGCATGAGGAAGACCGCGCCTGGTTGCAGGACATGCTGATGCGCGCGCTGGCCGGCAAGGGCGCCTTGAACGCGATGTTCCGGCTGCGCAGTGGCGACGGTTCGTTGCGCTGGCTGTCGGCGCGCGGTGAGCTGGTCGACGATGCGGGCAACAGCAAGCGCCTGGCCGGTGCGGTGGTCGACATCAGCGAGCGGGTCAGCACCGAGGCGCGCGCGCAGGAGGCGCAGCGTCAGTTCCGGCTGGTGTTCGATCGCAACCCGGCGCCGTTCTGGATCTTCGATCTGATTACCTTGCGCTTCCTGGAAGTGAACCAGGCCGCGATCGATCAATACGGTTATAGCCGCGATGAGTTCCTGGCGATGTCCATCCTCGACATCCGCCCGGCGGCGGAATGGGATGAGATCCGCCAGACCGCCGGCCGCGCCTTGAGTGGTGATCTGCTGGGGCTGCAGGTCAGCACCCATCTGCGCAAGGATGGCAGCACCTTCCATGTGCAGGCGCATTTTGCCAAGCTGGAATTCGCCGGCCGCAACGCCTGCCTGGTGTTGGCTGAAGATGTCAGCCAGCGCCTGCGTTACGAGAACGAACTGGCTTACCGCGCCAGTCACCATGCCGGCACTGGCCTGTTGACCGTGCGTGCACTGTCCGAGCGGCTGGATGCCGGCAGTCTGGGCTACACCATCGCCCATGTGCAGCTGCGTGGCCTGCAGATGATCACCGATACCCTCGGCCGCGATGCCGGTGAAGAGGCGCTGCGCGCGGTGTCGGTGCGGCTGGGAGGCCTGGCTGCCCGCTACGGCCTGCTGGCACACCAGCCGGCCGAAGACTTCGTGCTCGCCATCGAAGGCGAGGGCGATCCGCAGATGGCACTCAATGCCTTGTTGGCGGCGGTGGCCGAGCCCATCCGTGGCCGCGATACCTATCACCAGCTGGAAGCACGCATCGGCGTAGCCAGCTGCCCGCAGGACGGCGAACTGGCCGAGCAGGTGCTGGGCCGCGCCGCACAGGCGGCGCACGCCGCGCGCGAAACCGGCGTTGCCCTGCTGCGCTTCAATACCGGTATGGCGGCGCATTACACCGAGCGGCTGCAGTTGGCCGGGCGCATCCACATGGCCATCGACCGCGGTGAATTCCTGCTGCACTTCCAGCCCATCATGGATGCCTCCGAAGGCAGTCCGGTGGCGCTGGAGGCCTTGCTGCGCTGGCCGCAGGCCGATGGCAGCTTCATCGCGCCGGGCGATTTCATCCAGTTGTGCGAAGACACCGGTCTGATCATCGCGCTTGGCCGCTGGGTGATCCACGCCGCCGCGCGTGCGCAGAAACAATTGTCTGCCGCCGGCTGGCAGCATTTGCCGATCGCGGTGAACGTGTCGGCCGTGCAGCTGTTCAACAGCGATCTGGTCGGCGAGTTCAGCCGTGCCATGCAGGACCACGGCCTGGCCCGTGGTGCGCTGCAGATGGAGCTCACCGAGAGCGTGCTGATGCGCAATCCCACCCAGGCGCTGCAGACCCTGGGCCATCTGCATGCCAATGGCGTGGGCGTGGCACTGGATGATTTTGGTACCGGCTTTTCCAGCATGTCCTACCTGCAGCATCTGCCGCTGGATTCGCTGAAGATCGACCGCGGCTTTGTCAGCGACGTCGAAACCAATCCACGCAACGCCGCCATCTGCCGTGCGTTGCTGTCGTTGGGCCACAGCATGGGCTTGTCGGTGATCGCCGAGGGCGTGGAGACCGAAGGCCAGCGCCGCTGGCTGGCTGCGCATGGCTGCGATCAGGTGCAGGGTTACTTGCTGGGCCGGCCGATGCCGCTTGAGCAGGTGCTGACGATGCTGGCAGACAGCCATTCAGTCTGAGCGAGCGGCGTCTTCGTCCAGGCATTCGACCAGATAGTCGATGAAGCTGCGCACCTTGGGGGCCAGATGGCTGCGGCTGGTATAGACCGCATAGATGCCGATGGCCGGCACTTCCCACTCGGGTAGCACCGGCACCAGGCGGCCATCGGCCAGTGCCTGATCGATGATGAAATCGGGCTGGGCGATGATGCCCATGCCGGCGATGGCGGCTTCACGCAGCACCTCGCCGTTGTTGGCGCGCAGATGTGGCTGCAGCGCGATGCTGACCTCACCGTGTGGCCCTTGCAGCTGCATCGCTTCGCCGGCGGCGGAGTAGGTATAGGACAGGCACTCGTGCGCGGTCAGATCCTGAGGGGTGGCGGGCGTGCCGCGCCGTGCCAGATACGACGGTGCCGCGCACAGACGGACCCGGACCTGGGCCAGGTGCCGTGCGATCAGATTGGGCGCCGGCTGGCGGGTGATGCGGATGGCCAGATCGAAGCCTTCCTCGACCATGTCCACCAGACGGTCGGACAGCTGCAGATCCAGTTCCACCTGCGGGTAACGGGCGCTGTAGGCCGGCAGCAGCGCGCCCAGCCGGGCAATACCGTAACTGACCGGCGCATTGATCCGCAGCCGCCCCGAGGGCTGCAGCGCCTGTGCGCCGACCGAAGCCTCCAGCTCATCGAACTCGGCCAGCAGCTGCACGCAGCGTTGGTAATAGGCGGCGCCAGCGCTGGTCGGGCTGACCCTGCGCGTGGTGCGGTTGAGCAGGCGGGTGGACAGGCGCTTCTCCAGCGCAGCGACCTGGCGGGTGACGGCGGCGGTGGAAATGTCCAGGGCATCGGCGGCAGCGCTGAAGCCATTGCGCTCGACCACCGCGACAAACACCCGCATGGCATCGATGGTGTCCATTGTTTCCGTTTCCGCAATAAAACGTTGCCGTCGAGATTATTTGTTGCCGGCGCCCCAGGCAATAACCTGCCTGCTCCCCAAACCCCGTCAGGGAGCCCACGATGAGCAGCAAGCTGCCTTCCCTCTACATCTCGCATGGTTCACCGATGACCGCCCTGCAGCCGGGGCTGGTTGGCCCGCGCCTGGCCGAACTGGCTGCCGGGATGCAGCGGCCGCGCGCCATCGTGATGGCCTCGGCGCATTGGCTGGGACGTATGCCGCGGGTGTCGGCGGCGGCACAGCCGGAGACCATTCACGACTTTGGCGGCTTCCCCGAGGAGCTCTACCAGCTGCAGTATCCGGCACCGGGCGCGCCGGCGCTGGCTCAGGACGTGGCTCAGCGGCTGGCCGATGCCGGCCTGCAGCCGAGCATCGACCCGCAGCGCGGGCTCGATCATGGCGCCTGGGTGCCGTTGCGCTATCTCTATCCGGAGGCCGACATTCCGGTGTTGCAGGTTTCGATCCAGCCGGGGCTGGGCCCGAAGCATCAGTTTGCGATGGGCCGCGCATTGGCGCCGCTACGTGAGCAGGGCGTGCTGCTGGTCGGCTCGGGCAGCATCACCCACAACCTGCATGACTGGCGCAATTACCAGGACGGCAAGGAAGCGCCTTACGTGCGCCCGTTCATCCAGTGGGTGGAGCAGAAGCTGGAGGCCGATGACGTGCCAGCCCTGTTCGATTATCGCCAGCAGGCGCCGTTCGCGGCGCAGGCGCATCCCACCGATGAACACCTGTTGCCGTTGTACTTCGCGATGGGTGCGGCCGGCAGTGATGAACTTGGTGCGCAGCGGATTGATGCCGGCATCGACATGGGATTCCTGGCAATGGATATCTACCGCTTTGATGGCAAGGCGTGATTGACGGCTGCAGGTGACAGTTCGGCGTGCAGCGCAGGCAGCAGCGCTGCACGCTGAGTTATCTCGCGCTGACATGATGCGATTGCGAGCGACAATCCAGCACATCGATAGCAGCATCGCCTGATTGCTGTGGTAATTTCCCGGTATTCATCCGCCACTGCCAGTGTCGGCAGCCTGCTGTCGTGGTAGTGAATCCGTGGAACGGGCATGCACACGATTGAAGTAGTTCTGGCGATGCTGGTGGCGGTAGTGGCCAGTGGCTATCTGGTAAGAATCCTCCCCTTCTCATTGCCGTTGCCCTTGGTGCAGATCGGCTTGGGCGCGCTGATTGCAGGCGTGTTCAATCGCGGCCATGCGCTTGAGCCGGACATGTTCTTCCTGCTGTTCCTGCCACCGCTGCTGTTCCTGGACGGTTGGCGTATTCCCAAGCAGGGCCTGTTCCGCGACAAGGGCGCGATTCTGGAGTTGGCGTTCGGGCTGGTGGTGTTCACCGTGCTCGGTGCCGGCCTGTTGATCCACTGGATGATTCCATCGATGCCGCTGGCGGTGGCGTTCGCGTTGGCGGCGATCATCTCGCCAACCGATCCGGTGGCGGTCAGCGCGATTGCCTCACGTGTGCCGATTCCCAAGCGGCTGATGCACATCCTGGAAGGCGAGTCGCTGTTGAACGATGCCTCCGGTCTGGTCTGCTTCCGCTTTGCGGTGGCTGCGGTGATGACTGGCTCGTTCTCGCTGGCGCAGGCCTCGCTGACCTTCCTGTGGGTGGCCCTGGCCGGGCTGGCGATTGGCGTGGCGGTGACCTGGAGCGTGTCCACTTTCCAGCGCTGGTTGTGGCGCAGCTTTGGCGAAGAGCCCGGTGCCGCGCTGCTGGTCAACCTGCTGATTCCGTTTGCCGCCTACCTGCTGGCCGAAGAACTGCATGCATCGGGCATCCTCGCCGCGGTCGCCGCCGGCGTGACCATGAGCTATGTGGAGCTGACCGGCCGCATCAGCGGCAGCATGCGCGTCCAGCGCAATGCGGTGTGGAACATGGTGCAGTTCAGCTTCAACGGCATCATCTTCGTGCTGCTGGGCGAACAATTGCCGGGCATTGTCGAGCGCGCGATCCAGACCATGTCGGAGACCGGCCATCACAGCGCGTGGTGGCTGCTGGTCTATGTGTTGGCGATCAATGCCGTGCTGGTGGTGCTGCGCCTGGCTTGGGTATGGCTGTCGCTGCGTTGGAACCTGTTGCGGGCACGAATGCGTGGCGAACAAGAGGCCAGCACGCCATGGCGGGTGGTGCTGGCGATGTCGGTGGCCGGTGTGCGTGGTGCGATCACCTTGGCCGGCGTGCTGACGCTACCGTTGATGGTGCCCGGTGGTGAGCCGTTCCCTGCCCGTGATCTGGTGATTTTCCTGGCCGCTGCGGTGATTCTGGTGTCGTTGGTCGGTGCCAGCCTGATGCTGCCGCGCCTGCTCAAAGGCTTGGAGCTGCCCAAGGATGACGACAGCAGGCGCGAGGAAGACCTTGCCCGCAGGGCTTCATCCAAGGCGGCTTTGGCGGCGGTTGAGAAAGCCCGGCAGGGCTTGGTCGAGGGCCAATCCACCAGCGCCGTGCAATTGCTCAATGATGCCGCGGCACGGGTGAGCCTGCTGTACCAGCGCAATCTGGAGAAAGGTCAGGGCCCTGATGAAGACCCGGAGAAAGTGCGGCGCATGGAGCAGGCGTATCGCAGTCTGCGTACAGCCGGCTTGAATGCCGAGCGCGAGGAGCTGTTCCGTTTGACCCGGCGCGGGCAGGTATCTGATGAGATCGCGCGCAAGATGATCCGTAATCTGGATCTGTTGGAGACCCGGCAGCGGGATTGAGGGTGGTTGCAGGGTTCTTTAGCTAGAAGCTTCCCCTCACCCCAACCCCTCTCCCGTAAACGGGAGAGGGGCTAGTGCACTACGAGCCGCCGCAATCCGAGCCCCTCTCCCGTTTACGGGAGAGGGGTTGGGGTGAGGGGAGGCTCCTGGCTAAAACTGCAGCCTTTAAGCTCTTAAACGTTCTTCAACTCAAGAAAATACGGCTCAACCGTACCCTTGATCTTCAGCGTCATCGGGTTGCCACGGCGGTCACGGGCCTTGCCGGCCTGTACGCGGATCCAGCCTTCCTGCACGGAATACTCTTCCACGTCATCGCGCTCGATGCCGTTGAAACGGACGCCAACACCACGCTGCAGGGCTTCAGCATTGTGGAACGGACTCTGCGGGTTGATCGCCAAATGATCGGGAGGGGTATCGCTCATCGTGATTCTTGGGTGCAGGCCACCGTGGCCGACTTCTGCCGTACAGGATAACCGCTGCGGCCCTCGCTTCGGTTTTTGATGGCTTCCGTTGGCGGCCCGGGAGCGGCAAAATGCGCGCCATTACGTAGTGGAAACCGCCCATGCCTGACAACAGCGCCGATTACGAAGACTCCGACGAACTGCGCCCGGATTTTGACGAAGACGACCATCCGGCGCGGGTCTGGAACCTGCTGTGGCTGATCAATCCGGGTGATGAAGACGCGGCGCTGCAGCAGTTCGATGCCTGGCGCGAAGCGCGCGCCGGTGCCGAGGACGACGCCAGCGATGAGCAATGGCTGTGGGATCTGAAGGACGCCATCGACTGGCGTTCAGGTTTCTATGTGGACTGGAAGGACACCGATTCCTTCGTCGCCGCACTGGACGAAATGGCTGCGCGCTGGAATCTGAACATCGCTTGGGGCGGCGACTTCGATGATGAAGACTTCACCGACGACCTTGACGTACCGATGCTGATGACCACTGCCCATGACCGCCTGCGCGAGCACGGTTACACGGTGTGGAACTGGAACACCGGTGGCGACGCCTATGCCGGCTGGGTGGCACTGAGCCGTGACGACGAAGCGATGCTGGCGCTGTGTTCGTTGCTGGGTGTGGAAGTCCGCCCGGGCAGCGACCCGTTCTAAGCCCCGCAGCAACTGTAGTGCCGAGCCATGCTCGGCAGGGGCTGTACCGATAAGCCAACATGTAGTGCCCACCCAAAAAACGCAGAAACAAAAAAAAAAAAACAAAACCCCCCAAATCTAGGGCCAAAAAGAAAGACATATTTT